>DUMS01000040.1 GCA_012839745.1 Tissierellia bacterium | reverse complement strand
ATATTCAGGAATTTCTTAACATCGTATTCCTCAAGCTTTTCCTGTATCCATGTGTTATATGCACTTGGGTATTTTTGATCAAACAGCTTTTCTCTTACTTTCTCTTTGCTTTCTTCATAGTTTGCTTCTTTAGCTGGTACTTTATCTTCAACCTTTATGATGTGGTAGCCGAATTTAGTCTTAACAGGTTCGCTGATTTCTCCTACTTCCAGTGAAAATGCCACATCTTCAAATTCCTTTACCATTTTTCCTCTTTCAAAGTATCCAAGGTCTCCTCCCTTTTCGCTGTTGCTTTTATCTGTAGAGTATTCCTTGGCCAGCTCTTCAAAGTCTCCGCCATTATCCAGCTTTTCCTTTACTTCCAGAGCTGTTTCCTCATCTTCAACCAGTATATGCCTTGCCTTTACCTGTTCTTTCTGGGCAAAGCTGTCCTTGTTTTTTTCAAAGTATTCCTTCATTTCATCTTCTGTAATTTCAATTACAGGAGTCAGCAGCTTTTTAAGGTATAGATTCATTTTAATGTCATGTTTTATGTCATCCATTGTCATGTTGTAGTATTCCAAAGCTGAATTAAAGGAGTCCTCTCCACCATATTGTTCAATCATTTCATCAACTTCTTCTTGTATTTCCTTATCTGTAACAGTTATATTTTCCTTTTCAGCTTCATTAAGAACGACCTTTTCTATTACCAATACATTCAAAGCCTCTTCTCCGTAGGACTTAACAAGGAAATTATACAAGTCCTCCTTGGTTATCTTTTCTCCATTTACAGTAGCAACTGCTGCGTCAAAGCCATCTGAACCCCTATTCAGTCCAATGGAGATTAAGGTTGAGGCAATTAGCACTATGGCAATTACCAGCGCAATGTTTCTTTTAGTATTATTTCCTTTCACATGTTACCCACCTTTCAATTAAGTTTACTATAAGATTATATCATATTGTGCCTGATATATTAACTATTATCTGATTTTTTTACAATTTAACATAATTTAACTAAACTTTTTATAATCCTTTCTTTAAGTGGAGATGAATAGAAAAGTAATTCCTAATAAAACAAATAATATGATAAAATATGAATGGATATTTAAATTAAAAGGGTAGAACTAGGGAATGCCTTAAGGGGGTTATTTAATGATTACAAAGAATCGGGAGAATATCTTTTGCTGGATAGAAAAAGAACTAAATCCAGTGCCTTGTACATCTGAAGAATTTATATATAACGAAATGGAATCACAATCAGGATACAGCCTGCCAATTATATATCAGGATTTTGATGCATCTGACAGAGGACACTGGGTTGATAGAGGTATGCTCTATGATTTTCTGTACTCAACAGACGGAGAAGGGAAAAAGCTGCTAGACTTTGGGCCAGGGGATGGTTGGCCTTCATTAATAGTTGCACCATTTGCAAAAGAAGTTATAGGTGTGGATGCATCTGAAAAACGTGTGGAGATTTGCAGGGAAAATGCCAAATTATTAGGAATTCGGAATGCAAACTTTGTAAGCTATAAATCTGGAATGGCATTGCCTTTTGAAGATAATACCTTTGATGGAATAATGGCAGCATCATCTATAGAGCAGACTCCAGACCCAAAGAAAACCTTATGGGAACTGTACAGGGTGTTGAAACCAGGAGGACGTATCAGGATTTATTACGAAGCATTGAGTGATTATAAGGATGGGTACGAAAATGATATATGGATAGTGGAACTGACTGAAAGCAAATGTAAACTAATACTGTATAATAGAGATTTGGAAAATGAATATGCTTTGCAATATGGATTAACAATTGAAATGTCAAAGGAAGAATTAACAAAAAGAATATCTGCTAATGGAGAAGTAAGCTTTGCTCAAGTTTCCATTTCATTTTTGGAAAAGATACAGCACATGATAACCAAGGCTCAAGTATGCAGAACTATTCATCCTTCAGGGAAAACCTGGGTTTCATGGCTGAAAGAAATAGGTTTTAAGGCAGCATTGCCAACTTATAGTGGAGGTATGGCTGCTGGGAAGCTGTTTGATTCTTACACAGATGATAATCGACCATCTAGTCTGGATTCAGTAGATGAAGCAATTAAAAAAATTGTAAAGATAGTAACAGGATTGGAAGCACCAATTGGCTTTGATCCAATGATAACTGCAATTAAATAATGAGTTTTATAGCTAATACATATATTTAGATATACTGTATATTTATTAGAAAGTTACTATAAAAAAGCTAAAGGAGTTTTTATATGGATAGTAAGTATAACATGGTTAAAATGGAAAGGAAAAAGCATATTGCCCTAATAGCACACGACAACATGAAAGACGATATAATTGAATGGGCAAGGGAAAACAAGGAAAGTTTAAGCAGGCACTTTTTATACGGTACCGGAACCACTGCAACCCTCATAAGCGATATAGTAGGGCTGCCTGTAAAAGCTTTTAAATCTGGACCTTTAGGAGGAGACCAGCAGATAGGGGCCCGCATAGCTGAGGGAATAATAGATGTGCTCATATTCTTCTGGGATCCTCTGGAAGCTCAGCCCCACGACCCTGATGTAAAGGCACTCCTTCGCATTGGTACCCTTTACGATATACCCATGGCAACCAACAGGGCTACTGCAGATTTTCTCCTCTCCTCTGCATTCATGGAGGGTGAATACAACAGGAAAATACTGGACTTTTCAAAGACAGTTGATATGAGGAAGGATAAGTTCAAAAGGAAATAAGAGAAAGGTTCAAGCCTAAAGCTTGAACCTTTCAAATATTATTTACAGCGCTTTTTTTGTTTCAGCGTCTATTCCATACTTTTTACTGGAGTAGCTGGATAATGCATACATTAAGACGGCAAGCAGCGCTAATCCTAGAACGATTAAGATTATAGGATTTAGATTAAACAATCCATATAGTAAGAACATTAATGCGGCTACTGATGCAACTGTTAGAGCATATGGAATTTGAGTTGCAACGTGGTCCATATGGTCTGCTCCTGCAAATATTGATGCCAATACAGTTGTGTCTGAAATAGGTGAGCAGTGGTCTCCAAAAATAGCGCCAGAGAATACTACACCAGCCATTGCAACAGATAGCAATGGGTCACCAGTAATATTATATGTCAATGGAATTGCTATAGGAGTTAATATTGTCATAGTTCCCCAGGATGTACCTGTAGCAAAGGATACCAACATACCAATTATAAATATTATCACAGGCAGGAATGTAAATGATACGCTGTCCCCAACAACTGAAACGATATAATCAGCCAGATGCATTTCTCCGGTTATTCCACCCAAGGACCATGCCAAAACAAGTATTACGCAGGCTAATAGCATAAGCTTCAATCCATCTAAAAATGTATCCATAGTTTCTTTAAGGTCCATTGTTTTACTGATTAGTGCCATTGCTATACCAACTATTGACATTCCAAATGCGCCCCATAGCAATGCTGTGTATCTGCATTTCCTAGTATTTCTGTTAGGCTATCTCCTGGCAGTCCTGTCCACCAGAATCCGAATAATGTTATTCCCACAAGAGCAATCAATGGAAGGAAGAAGGTCATTATTCT
>DUMS01000039.1 GCA_012839745.1 Tissierellia bacterium | reverse complement strand
ACTTATACATTTCGTACTTATCAAAACATAACTCTACAACTTCATAATCTGAAACAATTGGTATGGTACCAATATCTAAAAAGGCTTGTCTATGTTTTGCTAGTAAGCTAAGTTCTGGATCTATTAAAGACAATACTGCTTTTATGTTATTTTCTTTACAAATGGAAAGAATAATATCTATATATCCTTCTTCATCTATTCTTGGAACAATAAAGTATTTATCAGCATCATATAATGCTGGTGCAAGTTCACTACAATCCGTTGCCATAACTTGTCCCTTTCCAGCTAACTCTTTTTTAAAGTACTGAACTATTTTATTTCTTGTTCCACAGCTTAAAATTAATATATTCATTCAGAATCCTCCTAAAATATTTTGCAATCATTTTCATCTAATGATTCTTTAATGTTCTCAGATTCAAGTTTCTTTATTAATTCATATATTCCCCAATTAAACAAATATGATGGTGCTCCTGGATTTGAGATTGCATCAGCTCCAATTTTATTAAACTGGACATCTAACCCTATCTTATTTAAAAAATATCTTATATATTGTTCTTTAGTATTCCACAAGAATTTAAGCCAATGAAGAATAATATTAATTCCTTTTCGCTTATTATTTTTATAAAACTTATTAAATCTTTCAAATGATTCTGGAGACATTCTTTTTTTAACTCTACCTAAATTATCATATCTATAATTAAATCCTGCACCTTTTTTATCCATACCAAACATAGATCTAGGAACTCCCCTATCTTCTAATATTCTTCTTGGGATTGGTCTATCATAATTTCCTCCTATTGAATAAGGTTTCATTTCCTCTGAGTTACTTATGTTATGTATAGATACCCATTGAGAAGCTCCATATAAAGGTACTGGTAATATTATATATCCCACTCTAAGTCTATTTTCTATTAATGAAGTACCAGCAAATACTTCATCTGTAAATTGAAAATTATTATTATAATCAGTTCTATTTTTATCCCAAATTTTATCCCCACGCTCCCCCATAAATACAACATTATTCATAAACTCATTTTCAAATGCTGTAAAAACAATTCCAGTTCCTAATTCACCAGATGATAGAAATTCGGCCTCTATAAGTGATGAGTTATTCAAATATTCATTAGCATTTTTAGTAATTATTTTTTTATATCCTAATGTTTCTGCTATATCTTTTCCACAATCTTCAGCATATTTTTCTGGTTTATCAAATGTAACTGCAGTATCACACCCTACTTCTTTTGCTAATGCTGCACAAGCTGCTGCATCATAACCTTTTGAAATAGTTGTTACCATTCCATACTTGATTTTTCTATAATGTGACTGTGCGTTATTTATAAAATTTCTTAAAGTTTCCATTAGTCGTTTTTCATACTCAATGTAATTCTCAAAGGGTTTTATTTCTTTTTTGGGAATTTCTAATAACTTATTTTCACTATTTAATTTTATGTTACAGTAATAATGTAAATTAAGTATTCGACCATTGTGTAAAGGGATTTTTCTAGTATATTCATTTAATCCTTTTAATATTGAATTAAAATCTGTTTCATAATTAAGATATTTTGAATCCAATTTTGAATCTGATAAATATAAAATCAAAGGTAATGAGTTCGATATATATATATCTTCATTAAATGATATACTATATAATCTTTCAAGAGTATGACTTGATGTAGAAAAAGTTACATTAGCTTTACCCTGATTTTTACAATTAGCACCTGTTCCCATAAAAAAAGCCGATTCATCAAAGTTCCCTAAATTAAACTCTCCATCCCAAGCCCCTTCGACAAAAAAATTTTCAAATGTTTCTACTCCACTCCCATGATATACTTTAACTATTTTACAATTATATTTTTTAACAGCACACCATGCTAATCTGTATACTGTTGAAAGCTCATAGTATTTAAAATTCATTTGTCAATCCCTCCAAGTCATCAAAAAACAAAGGTGTTCCACCTGTATGTATAAATAATATATTTTTTCCTTTAATATCATTTTTTTTAATGTACTCTTTCATACCCCAAAAAGCTTTTCCTGTATAGGTTGTGTCAAGGGGAATTCCCTCTTTGATAAGTATTTCTTTTATAGTATTCGTTATTTTTTCATTATAAGTACCATATCCATCAAGTATGTAATCGTCTATAAAATCAATATCATCTATACTGATTGGTTCCATACTAATACTTTCTAAATAACTATTTACACTATCTAATACAACTTGACCACCATATGGATTTTTTCTTGCAATACTTATTCCTATGATTTTTTTTCTCATCATTATTCAGTAGCTTTCCACATACTAGACCAGCTTGTGTTGTTCCTGTACCAGAGGCATGAAATATATAATCAAAATATATTCCTGTTTGTCTTTCATAATTTTTAATTTCTTCATATGCATTAACATATGCTTGTGTACCCAAGTTTCCATGTCCTCCACCCTGAATAAAATAAGGTTTATATCCTTGACTTTTTAATTCTAACATTACTCTATCTATAGTTTCTTTTACTTCAGATACATGACATCTAATTATTTTTGCCCCAAACAGCTCTATCATTTTACTGTTATATGTCGGTCTATTAGTTTCTAATGGAGATATAATATAACATGGAAACTTCCTTGATGCTGCAATATTAGCTATAATTCTACAGTGATTTGAGCTACTACTTCCATATGTAACAACACAATCAGATTTGGTTCTTTCTATATCATTAAAAAATAAAATTGCTTTTCTTGCTTTATTTCCTCCAAATGAAATAGGTATAAGATCATCCCTTTTTATGTAACACTTATTTCCAAATATCTTGCAATTCATTTTTATTATTAATTTTTTATCCATTTTTCCTCCCAAAACATAACTGTTTAATTAAACAGTATATAAAAATATTTATATAATGCCATGATACTTATAGAACTGTCTTACTTTTTTTCTTTTAATAAAGGTTCTTGAAGTTGTAAAAAAGTAACAGCTGAACAGTTATTTGCTTCAATAATTAATATCTCATCTTCTAATAATACAACATCCCAAGCTATATAAGGTATATATAGTAACTTTTTAGCTAAATATAAAATCTTATCTTTGACTTTAGCCCAATTAGGAACTATAACCCCTTCTATTTGACTGCCAGTATCAGGATGAATATCATAATGTTTTACAACTCCATTTTTGAAATATACTGCCTTAGACAGCATTCCTGTAGCAATATTTATATGTGAAACTAGTCCTCCAGCTTGTCGATTATCTACGGGTCTTGATTCCTTAGTTCCAATTCTCTGTACAGCAGTAGCTATAAAAGGTTTATTATCATCTGGAGACATCATTGTGAGAATCCTAATAGAATTAACTGTTTCACTAAATAATGACTTTCTATATTCTCCCTGCTTAATATATTCACAAATTATATAATTATCAAGAGATCCTATTAATTTTGAAAATTCATGCATTCCAAGTTGTCTTCCATTACTAATTATTTTCCAATTAATTAACTTTACTACTATTACTCCCTTCCCACCATCAGTTCCACTGTTAGGTTTTAATACAAGTGGCCCAATTTTTTCTAGGTAATCTGCAATATCTTTGACACTTGTCATAGATACCTTATCATGCATTGAATAGATAATACCATTCATAATTATACTATAAATATTTGCAGTTCTTACATATTGTCTTAGTATTTGATCACAAACCAATTTATCACTCAAAATATACGCAGCTTTTCCATTAATAAATGGGGATTTATATAAATTGTTCGGTAAAAATATGTCCAAAAAAGTGTTGACATATCAATCTGGTTTTCCTTCTTTCATACTCTGATAAATAATTTTTTAAATCATTATTCTTCAAATCATATAGTATATAATGCCAACTAAAAAACCTTTAGCTAATAACTTCAATCTAATACTTACTGGAACATTAACTTTTGTTTTTAAATCTTCAACAATAATTGAAACTCTTGATCTTAACATTCCATAGCGTTCTATTAGGCTGTATTTTTTCAAAATCTCACCACCGTAATCATTCTAGGACATATAATCTTCTTTTAAGATACTCATTATATATCTATCCCTATACTCTCCATGTGAAAATATATCTTTCCTTAATAATCCTTCAATTTTAAAACCAACACTTTTATTTAAATTAATCATTTTTTCATTATCTGTCCAAACATAAGAATAGATTCTATTAAGACCTAATTCTTTAAAAGCATAATTTAGCAATAACAGCATTACCTCTTTACCATATCCTTTCCCCCAATAATTTTTATTTCCTATACCTATGTATGATTCTGCTTTTGAATTTCTAATATCTATATTCAAAAGTCCACAATATCCTATGGGTAAGTCATTTTCTTTTAAACAGACCATAAAATCTTTCCTAGTACTATCTGAAGAAACTCTATTTAACCACTGCTTTGTACCTATCTTTGAGATAGGATAGTCAAAATTTAAAGTTCTTCTTACTTCAGGATCATTAATCCATTTAACTTTATATGGTATATCTTCTTCTTCCATTAATCTCAGGTAAACTCTTTCTCCTAGTATCATTAGGATACCTCCTTTTTTTCCTTTTCCATACATACAGTATTTCACGCATATTCTTAATATTTCATCATAATCTATATTATTTATAATATTATAGATAATTCTCTAACAATGCTTCTGGTCAATTTTTTACTCCATTAAATATTGCCCTACTGCATTAACTAAACTATTTTCCTAATTAACATAAAACTTTCTGCATATGGTACGCTTATTGTGGAACCCCTAAATTTTGCTAATGCCTCTATTATTTCATTTGATCTTGGATGAGGTGGTTCTTTTATTTGGGATTTATAGCAAGCCATAGCTTGCTTTTTCTTTTCTATAAATTCTGTAATATCAACCCATACATTGGGTATAAAGGCATTCTCTACAGATGGTATATTCCATTCAGTTTCAGATAATGTTTCATATGCATAAATCTCCTTTACCTTGAAATCTCCTATAGGTCTCATTGCAACCATAGCACTATGAGAAACCATATAGTGATCCATATGTATATCTCCCTTGTGCGGAATATATGCTATATCTGGTTTAACTTTGGTAACAATCCTACTTAATTCTTCATTTAATTCTACTAATGGTGTCTCTTTTAATCGAACCACTGGAAAATCCAAGAAAAATGTCTCTTTTACTCCTAAAATTTTATGAGCTTCCCTAGCCTCTTGTCTTATAAATTTTAACCTTTCTTCTGAAATACTTTTTGTTACTTCACATACATAAACTTCATGACCTTCAGAAACATATCTTGCAATAGTTCCACCAACACCTAATACTTCATCATCATTATGTGGTGCAAATACTAATATTTTCATAAAATCACCTATGTAAATAATTATTTATGATTTGAATTTATATCCTTCAATAATTTTTACATTGTCTACATTTTCATATTCATATACTCTTAATAATCCATCAACACAAACTATATCTATATATTCATTAGTCTTTTTTGCTATCTGACCTGGAATACCAATATATCTATCATTATTAAGGTAGTCTGCCTTCCAAAATATTATCTTATGTTTGCCATCAAAGTAAGAAAAAGCTCCAGGGTATGGTTTTGAAACAGCCCTTATCAATCTATGAATTTTCTCAACTGGCTCTTTCCAATCAATTAATCCATCTTCTGGTGTTCTTTTCAACAAGTATGTTGCTTCATCTTCATTTTGCTTGATAGGTTCTATTGAACCATCCATAATTTTAGGTAATACCTTTCTTAAAAGTCTCTTAAAGGCCTCTCTACTTTTTAAACTTACATCTGCTGCATAATCAGTATCTTCAATAATGTACTCCTCCTGCCCAATTATATCTCCTGAATCGACACCCTCATCAATAAAAAACAATGAACATTTCGTTTCTCTTACTCCTAATAAAATTTGCCATGGTATTGGTGCTCTTCCCCTATGTTTAGGTAAATTGGTAGGATGATAACCAACTACACCTTTTTTAGCACAATCAATCAAGTCTTTGCTTACTAGCTGAGATAGCCCAACTACAAAAATATAGTCAGGATTAATCTCCTTAATAATATTAATATTTTCTACATCATTTATATTTTTGAATTTTTTATAAGGAATGTTGTTTTTAGCTGCAATTTCATGTAATGGAACATAACCAGATACATTCTTTGCATATTGCTCATCTAAAGAAAATACTATATTTACTGGAAAATTCAATTTTAACATTTCTTCTAATAGTATTTTTGAGGAGCCAACTGAACCTACAACAATAGATTTCATAAAATTTCACCCTTATCTCATATCATAGAATATAATTTCGCTGCTAGCTTCTACTTTCTTCTAAATCAGCTTGTTCTTTTTTAAATTTATCTTCTCCAAATATTACTATGGCAATAGTTTTAAATAGTATTTTAAAATCCAGAAGAATCGAGAACTTATTTATATATTCAATATCATACTTTATACGTTGTTCCCAAGGTAATGTGACATTTCCATTAACCTGTGCTAATCCCGTCATGCCAGGTTTCATATCAAGCCTTTTCATTTCATATGATGTATATTTTTCAACTTGCTTCATAACTGTTGGTCTAGGACCAACTAAGCTCATGTCTCCTTTTAATACATTTATTAATTGTGGAAGTTCATCTATTTTATATCTACGTAAAAATTTGCCTGTCCAAGTTAATCTATCCTTATCTTTTGAAAAATCAAAGCTTTCCTCTGCTTCCTTATCTACTTTCATAGTCCTAAATTTGAGTATTCTAAATACTTTTTTATTTTTACCAACCCTTTCCTGAGTAAAGAAAATGGGTCCTGGCATAGTTGTTTTTATAAGTATAGATACAATTAAGAAAATTGGTGATAAAATTATTAATCCAATTAAACTACATAAAATATCTACTATTCTCTTCAATGCTAAATTTAAAGTTCTCACTATATCACCTATTTACTGCCATAATTTTTTTATCACACAACATACCCTATCCAAATCCTCATCTGTCATCTTGGTATCACTAGGCAAGCACACACCATTTTCAAACAACTTCTCTGATACATCTCCACCTATATAGTCATACTTTTCATAAAATGGTTGGAGGTGCATTGGCTTCCAGATTGGCCTGGATTCTATGTTTTCCTTTTCTAAGGCTTCTATTATATCAATGGGCCTAACCTTTCCACTTAAAGTTATACAGGATAACCAATAGTTTGGTTCATTCCATTCATTTATGGGCATAAAGCTTATGCCTTCTAAACTGCCTAATTCTCTTTTGTAGTATTCAAATATATATTTCTTTTTCTCTATCCTTCTATCTAGTATCTTAAGTTGTCCTCTGCCTATGCCTGCCACTATATTGCTCATCCTGTAGTTGTATCCCAGTTCACTATGTTGGTAGTGTCTTGCCTTGTCCCTGGCTTGGGTTGACCAGAATCTCACTTTAGCTATTCTTTCTTCATTGTTGGATACGAGCATTCCTCCACCAGATGTGGTGATGATTTTATTACCATTGAATGAAAATACTCCATAATCACCAATTGTTCCAGTATGTTTTCCTCTATATTTAGTACCTAAGGACTCTGCTGCATCTTCTATCAAAATTACATTATGTTCCTTGCATAGCTCAATTATTTTATCCATATCAGCAGATAACCCATATAAATGTACCACTATAACTGCTTTTACTTCAGGATACTTTTTAAAAGCTAATTGCAATGCTTTTGGATCCATATTCCAGGTTTCATAATTGCTATCTATGAATACCGGTATTGCATTTTGATATATAATTGGATTAGCTGTTCCAGAAAAAGTAAGACTTTGACAAAATACTATATCTCCTTCACCTACACCTGCTGCTTTAAGTGCCATATGCATAGCAGCAGTACCAGAACTTAAAGCTGCAGCATGTCCAATACCTACGTATGCAGCTAGTTCCTTTTCAAAACCATCTACATTTGGCCCTAGTGGTGCTATCCAGTTAGTTTCAAATGCTTCCTTTATGTACTGCATTTCATATCCTTCCTCACTCATATGGGGTGAGGATAAGTAGATTCTTTTATTATTTACATTTTGAGTTATCATATTATAATTCTTCCTTCCTTAAACAATAGCAAAATTATTGTTTCCTAATTTTTATACTATTCTAGCACGTCAAAAAATCTCTCTACTTTATCCAAGGGATATCCTACTTCTTTCAACCTATTCATAATATCCTCCTCAAATGTATACGAAGTAATCACAATAGCATCATGGTCACATTTCATTATATCCTCACTTGGTATAACCTTATATCCCATAAACTCCTTACCTTGTTTATTTTCATCATCGTCTACTATGGCTACTACATTCAATGAAGAATATTCCTTGTCCCGTATTACTCCTATTATAGTTTCTGCTACTTCTCCTGCACCATATAGAAGTATGTTTTTGTAACCTTTATCGATTAATTTAGTTAAGAATTCCCCTACTCCATTCTTTGCCAGCCTATAAAGGTCAAGAAGTTCCCTCATATATGTAATAAGCAGGTAGTTCTTTCTTTTTATACCTTGAGGAGTTATATGATAGTTGACAGTTTTTGCTGAAATATATTCTCTTTTTAAATAGCCCTTTTCCTCTAATTCATTTATGTACACATTAACCATAGAAGCTGCAGCCCCTATGATACTTGCCAGGTCTTTTTGAGTACTGTTAGGCTTTTTTTCAATTTCCTGTAATAGCATAAGTTCCTTATATATATTCGTGGGGCTAAAGAATTTCATATTTCCTCTCTCTTTCTTCGTTCGATGAATGAACAATTATAGTATAGCATAATGTAAATTTTTTGTAAATAAAGAAAATAGATTTTTATATTTTATCGAATAAAGTATTAAAAATGATACCATTTCATGATATAATCTAAAAAAATCATATATCGAGGTGGTTAAAGATGAAAAAAGGTATGAAGTACATATTGCTGGCAGTTTTAGGCGTAATATTAGTTGTAACAGCTGTAAATTTCAATAAAATAAGGTTTATGTACAATTTGATATCCAGCTATAATAGGCTTAAGGATGAAAATGTACATAAGCTCCCTGAAGATGATACTGATGAGGATATTGAAGTTGTTGAAAACCCGATAAAGAAAATAATTGATGATATTGAAGATAATAAAGGCAATGAAGATATACCCGTTTCTAATGAAACACCAGAGGAAAATGAAAAGGAACCTGATGAAAGCAGTGAAGGCAATGAGAATAAACCTACAGATAATGGTGCTGATGATAATGCTAATAATAAATCCAAAGATGAACTATACAAATCTATCGTCACCAAATATTACGATGTTTTAACTGCTCTCCAACAGGAATACGAGACTAAAATAAATGATCTGGTTGAATCAGGATATGAGGAATACAAGTCTGGTGAAGTTTCCATTTTAAGCCTGGCTAACAAGTATTTAACCTTAGGCAGCAAGCTGGAGTCTGAAAGCGATAAAAAAGTCAATGCCCTGTTGAAGGACATGGAAAAGGAGCTTAAGGATAACAATCTTGATACTTCCATTGTGAAGGAAGTAAAGGATTACTACAACTATTTGAAAAGTTTAAGAAGAAGCCAGCTTATGAGCAAGGCAAAGAGTTACATAGATTAATATATAAGGCTCTTATCCACATTTAAGGATAAGAGCCTATACTTTACTTAAAATACCTTCTAAATAAATATGTTCTCGTTCCAAGGAATTTTTTTATGCGCTTCTCCATTTTCTTCTTGTAATCCTCCATAACCAGTACATCCTCATCTGAAGTAATTATATTGCTGTATTTATTCCTTACAAATATCTCCGTTACATCCTCCAGGCTTTTTTCATCTCCCATGGTGGAGAAGTTGTATCCAATTCTGTTTACAAACTCATAATGGGTTTCTCCTGTTCTTCTTGTTATTCCCCTTAGCTCAATAAGCTTTAGTATTTCGTTGTAAAGGTATATTAGCCTTTCCTTATTGGGCATTCTGGAAATCTTCCTATCATTATATTTTACCTTTACAAACCTGGATATAAACCTTGCTGGAATGCTTAAGACAGCAACTGCCAATATGAAAATAATTACATGCTTAGGCTTTATCTCTATCCTTGGCCTTTCAGCAGCTTTTGAACCCTCTTCTTCCTCTTCAATGCCCGGGAACAATGTTTCGCTTAGTCTGGTTCTTTCCTGTGTTTGAGGCACTGTTTCCTCCTCTTTTTCCTCCACAGGTTCTACAAAGCTTTCAGGGTCTGATGGCATTGGGTAGGCAGGTGTTGGCTCAAATGTAGTCCAGCCTACAGGCTCAATGAAGGCTTCCACCCAGCTGTGGGAGTCGTTGTCTCTGACTACATATACGTTCTCTTCCCTGGCTTCATGAGCCAGATACCCTTCCACATACCTGGCAGGTATGCCTTCAAGGCGCAGCATTACAGCCATGGCAGTTGCAAAATAGGTGCAATATCCTTCCTTGGATTCAAATAAAAAGTAGTCTACAAAGTCCCTGCCTTCTGGCACTGATTCCACATCCATGGTGTATCTGTAGTTTTCCCTTAAATACCTTTCTATGGCCTGTGCCTTTTCATAATCCGTTTTTGCATCCTTTACTATTTCCTTCACCAGCTCCCGTGTAGCGTCGGTTATTGTATCAGGCAGCTGCAGATACAAGGATAGGTTTATATCCTCCTTCTTCCTGTCAACTCCAAGGGCTATCAGTTCATCATACTTAAGAGGCTTAAGTACCGTCAGTGTATACCTGTCGCCTACATCAATATTATCAGAGAAGGCCAATATATCATCACTGGTTGACTTAAGCCTGTACATGCTCTGAAGGTCTACCATGCTGGGCTTGTAGGGGCTGAATATTATATTTGTCAGAGTACGGTTTATAATTGAATAGGTAACCTCTTCATAGAATTTCCTCTCCTCTTCAGGTACTCCGCTGAAATCCTTCCTTAAATCATGGTACACCGTATCATAGTCCTCTGTTTTCCAGTGGGTGCCAGTATAGGTATGTCTCACATTTCCCCGCAGATAAACAGGGCCTTCTCCATAGACGTTTAACACTGCCTTATCACTTAGAACTATTGGCCCTCCCAGTTTTGAAGGCTTATTGGGATATCCTAATATGGTATTAATATACCTGGAGGTTGTTTTTGCATCTCCCTTTACAACGAATTCTGTAGAGCGGAACTCCTCCAGAAATGGGAAAGCCTCATAAGCCTTATCCCTAAGCCATTCCCATCGTATAATCCTGCCGCCTTTAGGCAGTGCCAAAGCCAATGCTACTATCACGAGCCCATAGGATATTATAATGCTTATCTTCGATTTATAGTAATAGTGGAAAGCATGGGTAAACACCTTATCTGTGCTTTCCCTCTCCCTGGAATAGTTTCTAAGTCCCACTAAGAGGAAGAATAAAAACAAAAACAATGCCATGCACCAATAGGCCTGGTCGTAATAGATGTACCAGTAGTACAGTATGCCTCCCAGGTACACTGGCAGAAGAATTGCCGGGTGCTTTTTCTTAAATACCACAAACCAGGTGAATATACTCAATAAAAGTATTATAATCCCCCAGAACAGCAGCGTGTTTTCAGGCTGTATTCTTTCCATTTCCGTTATATGGTAGTATATGTTTTCAAATAGTATAACTGCTCTTCTTAAAATTAGAATGAAGAAGCTTTTGAATAAAAGGGCTGAAATTACAGACCCTACAGTCAATATGGCAATGAGTATTAAAAGTATTATAGGGAAGATAAGAGTAAGCTTTACTGCCATGTCAATTAACAGAACCATCAGTATCTGCAGTGGTAGAAATAGCTTAACCCCTATTGGCAGTCCGCATAAGTAGGAAAGGGAAAAGACCATAAAGGAATAGATTAAGTTATATATAAATCTTTCTAGCCTGTTTTTTCCTTTGCTCATTGTCTCCCCTCCAATGCAGCCTTAATATTGGTCTCATAGTCCAGTATATATACCGGAATGCCTTCTTCCCTTAAGCTATTTTCTACCCTCATGTCAATATACCCTGTATTGTTTTCCTTATCAGTTGCCACTATAAACAGAGGATTTAGATTTTTGGATTTAAGCATTATTCCCTGGGTACCTATGGCTCTGTCAATATTTGGAGTTATTATTACCACCGTTGAGCCCTTCTTTATGACACCCATTCTCTTCTTCATGAATACTGAAAAGTCAAATAATCCATTTCCCCTGAATCTGGCAAAGGCCTCCAGGAAAGGCTTAAGGTCTGATTTTCCCTTGCCATTTACTTCAACTACCTTATCCCCATCCTGTGTCTGCAGGGATACAGGTATGTTCTTGCCCAAATAGTAGTTTACAATGCTGATGCCTATGTCTGCAATCTTATCCTCCAGCCGGTGGTCCTTGTCGTTAGTAAAAAGCCCTCTATAGTTGTCTACAAACACCATCACATTGGTGTCTGCAGAGTTGTCAAACTCCTTTATTATCAGGTCTCCAAGCTTTGCAGACAGCTTCCAGTGAATTGACTTTACAGAATCTCCATTCCTGAACTCCCTCAAGGAGGATATCCTTGACCTGTCTTCAAAGGCCTTATCATCTATGAGCATTTCTCCCAGCTGCTCTATGGATGTAATCCTGAAGGAATTCAACTCCCTTGGCTTGGGATAGACTATCAGGGCTGTATCTGAGGCCATCCTTTTCTTTATGGAGTAAAACCCAAATACATCCTTTATGGCCACTTCTATTTCACCTATCTGGTAATATCCGCGCCTTTTCAGTGTCAGCTCTTCGTTGTGGGTATAAAAGCCCTTTGGGTTTAGTGTAGTCATTGTCCTGGGAGCTTCCTCTCCAGTCAATTGTCTGGAAATGCTGTTTTCCACCTCTATATAAGGTGCAGTGAATTTGCTCATGTTCCTTACGGTATAGCTTATTGCCACCCTATCCCCTACATATATGGCCTTGTTTGGTACATTTACGGAGCCTGATAAATCTCTATAGATAATAAGGCAGTGAATTAGGGGAACCAGCAGTGCAGATAGATATATATAGAACAGGAAGTAGGGCATTTCCCCGCCTACAAAGAGGACATAAATCAACAAAGTTATGGATAATATGATTATAATGCTTCTTTTCATACTATATCACCGGTATAAAGACCTTGTTTATCAATCTGTTCAATACCTCTTCCATGGATTTTCCTTCAATTCTTGAGCTTGGGGACATAATAAGCCTGTGGCTTAGAACAGGTATTGCTATTTCCTTTACATCATCTGGTATGACATAATCCCTTCCTGATATATATGCCTTTGCCCTTGCTGCCTTTAACAAATCTATGGAAGCCCTGGGGCTTGCCCCCAGCTGCAGCTCTTCTGAGTTTCTGGTTACATTTACTATGTTTATTATGTACTCCATAATGGAGTCCTGGGCTGTAACCTTTTCCACTTCATCCTGCATGTTCAATATATCCTGCTTGTTCACTACAGGCTCGATGTTTTCCATGTTCTTAATGGATTTGTGGTTCTTCAGTATGTTCACTTCATGGGATTTATCCGGATATCCAATGGATAGCCTCATAAGGAAGCGGTCCAGCTGAGCCTCAGGAAGTGGAAACGTTCCCTGATATTCTATGGGGTTTTGGGTTGCAAGCACTATAAATGGCTTTTCCAGTACATAATCCCCTTCCTCTGTAGACACTTCCCCCTCCTCCATGGCCTGCAGAAGGCTTGACTGGGTTTTTGGAGAGGTTCTGTTTATTTCATCTGCAAGGAATATATGGTTGAATATAGGACCTTTTTTAAAGGAGAAGGATCCTGTTTCCTTGTTGTAGATATTGATGCCTAAAATATCTGATGGCATTAAATCAGGAGTAAACTGCACCCTCTTATATGACAGGTCCATGCTCTTTGCAAGGGCCTTTGCCAAAGTGGTCTTTCCTACTCCCGGAATATCTTCTATGAGTATATGCCCTCTTGCAAGTACTGCTATGAGTACCTTTTCAATAACATCATCCTTACCTATGATGACCTTTTTAATGTTTTCCAAAATACTTAATGCTTTACTGTTGTCCACATTAATCCCCCTTGTCCCTTTTTGATTAGCAAAATTTTAATATACTTAAATGCCATTAATTGTAATTATATCATACAATGGTTAATTTGATAATCAGCATAAATATATAATACCCTACAGGATTTTCTCCTATAGGGTATATATATCCCTCACTATATTAGAAAGCAGTCCATCCTCCGTCAGCTACAATTGTTGCGCCGTTTATAAAGCGGGATTCATCTGATGCCAAGAATACCATTATATTGCCTATGTCTTCAGGTTCCCCTGTTACAGGAAGTATTTGAAGCCCTGTCATCAGCTTGTTTAATACAGCCATATTTGGATTTTTCACTGTTTCTCCTATTTCAGTCCTTACGCTTCCTGGAGCAATGGCATTGCATCTGATTCCCTTGTCCTGGAACATATATCCAATGTGTTTGGTCATGCCTATCATACCATGCTTTGATGTAACATATGCCATACCACCACGGGCACCATTAAGCCCTCCTATGGAAGCTACGTTTATAATATTGCCAGAGCCCTGTTTAATCATGTGGTTTATAACTCCTCTTATAAGCTTCATAGGTGCTGTCAGGTTGACGTTTAGTACCCTGTCCCACATCTCATCTGTCATGTTATCTGCTGAAAGATAATCATCAAGTATTCCTGCATTATTGACTAGTACATCTACTCTTCCAAATCTGTTTATGGTTTCGTCTACTATTCTTTTAATATCCTCATCCTTTGAAACATCTGCTGCTAGAGCATATATCTCCCCTTCCATGTTCTTTGAGGCTTCTACCAGTTCCTCCAGCCTTTCCTTTCTTCTTGCAACTGCTACTACCTTGGCTCCTTCCTCTGCAAATTTCAATGCTCCTGCCCTACCCATACCTGAGCTTGCTCCAGTCAATATTACAACCTTATCCTTTAATCTCATACCTTTCCTCCTTTTTTGTTATTTTTTTAACATTCATTTTGTTAAATTCTGCAAATATTTTTTCAGTAAATATGTAATGATATTATACCCTGAAATTATGGATTAAACCATAAAATGTATCTATTTATATAATTATTCTTATATAATTCTAATACCATATATGTCATCTACATGTCAATATTTTCTTGTCAGTAATCCAATTTTCTGAATTGTTTGTGAATTATCAGTTAAAAAATACCAATAAAAAACCTGCAATACTTCAATTGCAGATTTTTTATATTGGTATAATAAATTTAACTTGAACTATAAGGACTCAATTATCCTTTCTGTAGCAATAATTTGCTTTGGTATGGCAGCTCTTACGGTTTTCTTTGGGTCTACCACCTGTGAAATCTTCATGTCGACTGCCAGGCCTGCCAGTATATATGCATCTTCCCATGTGAGGTTCAAACCATTCTTTAAGTGTTTTACAGCTTCGCTGGCTGCCAGATACAAGGCTTCATCCAGAGTATTGCCTGATGCAATGACTGCAGTGTATTCATCTGTTTCCACCAGAGGCCATTCAATGGTTTTTCCCTTTATAAGGTCCACTTCAAGGGTAACTACAGCAGGTATTTCCAATCCGGTAAAGCATATCTCGCCGTCTCCCATGGCTGCATGGCAGTCCCCCAGGGCTAATAAGGCTCCCTTTTGGTATACAGGCAAATATAGGGTTGAGCCTTTTTTGATGTCCTTGGTGTCCATATTTCCTCCATGTTTCCATGGCATTTCTGTTGGCAGTTTACCGTCTTCTTCCTTTGGTGCCACCCCTATTACACCTATCATTGGCTCTATAGGGACTTTTATGCCTTCAAGTACTGCATACCCATCTTCTATGTTTATAATCCTTATGGTAGGCCTGGTTACCTGATCCCCCAGTGCCCCTTCATTTGGTACTGTTCCTGAAACGCCTTTTCCTGCAACAGCTATATCCAGTATTTTTATCTTTAATATATCCCCCGGTTCTGCACCTTCTACATAAATAGGCCCTGTAGCCGGGTTTATTCTGTCATAATCGATTTCTGTGATTATCTGGTCTTCTCTTTCTATCTGCTGATAAAAGCAGTCATTGGTCTCTACCTTGAATACTTCTCCTGGTGATACTGTTTCTACAGGCTCCATATCGTATGTAAAGCTGTATATTACTTTGCTGCTTGAAATTGTCTTCATAATATTCCCCCTTATTTATTCCCTGATGTTTATTAATATTCTATTACTAACGTTATCTATTATCAAGTATTTGGCTTTAGTATGTAAAAAGTATATATAATGAAAAAAGAGCCTTATTAGGCTCTTTTCAATTAGGCTTTCTGCTTTTTAACTAGGATGCCAGCTCCTTTTCGCTCAAATTTTCAATTTTCTTAACACTTGCCTTATGCAGGAAGTATACTATTACAAACAGGGCTATTATTCCAGGTACAAGTATTATTGTTGATTCTGTAAATCCTGCTATTAAGTACAATATAGCTGAAACAAAGGCTACTGTGAGGGCATATGGGAACTGTGTCTTAAAGTGGTCCATGTGGTCAGATGCAGCTCCCATTTGTACTGCTACTGGAATTCCTATAGGCATTAATATGGCATATGGTCCCCAGGATGAACCTGTAGGAAGTGACATCAAGCATCCTACAATGAACATTATTACTGGCAAGAATCCGGGATTCAAGAATCCTTCTGAAAGCTCTACTATATAATTGGCTGTACCCAGCTGTTTTGTAAGGCTGCCTAAAGACCATGCAAATATCATCAGTACCATAAGGTATACCATGCCCTTCATACCGTCAAATACAGTGTCTTCAAGTTGCTTTAACGTCATTATTTTATTCTGATAAGCCATTACTGCAGCAATAATTCCTCCTACTATAAATCCTAATGCAATACCCTGGCGAATTACAATTCCAGATAGGCTTTGTTTGGGGAATCCGTTCAGTATAAAGATGGTAAACATTACTGTTAGTAAGGCAATAAGAGGTACAACTACCATTCTTGCCTTAGGCTCTACTCCCTTTGGCAGTTCTACTACCCTAGTGTCCCTTAAAGGTACAGCCCCTTCTCTAAGTACTATTCCTGCTTCTGCTCTTCTTTGTGCCTTTAGCATTGGACCGTAGTCAAACTGGGTATATGCAAGATATCCTACCATAAGCAATGTCAGTATGCTGTAGTACTGATATGGCACAGCACCTACGAATATATCCCAGCTTGTCATGGTCACCTGGGGAAGGGCTTCTAATTCAGTCTGTATCAGTCCCATTATATACACTCCCCAGCTGATGATAGGCACCATAGCGCATATTGGAGATGATGTGGCGTCAAGTATATATGCAAACTTTTCCCTGGACACCTTGAACTTTTCTCCAATGGGGTGGAATATAGGTCCTACCAAGCCTATTTTGTTGGCAAAGGCTGCTGCTCCTCCAGTTGCACCGATTAACGTTACAAAGGCTCCTATAATGAGAAGGTTTGTCAATGACTGCATATTTGAATCTGATGCAACCTGCTCGTAGATATAATTAGGTATGAGATTTACAAATCCTTTTATTGGATTCCAGCCTGCAAGTACTGTGGAACCGAAAAATATACCGACAAACAGTGAGAACAGTACGTTTTTAGTCTTGATAGCCAGTGCTATGGCTATTATAGGCGGCAAAATTGATACAAAACCGTAATGATCCATAACTTTCCTCCTTATATAATAGTAAATGTATTACAAAATATGTGAGAGACGCCTATATTATTACTTTCAGTTACTTAGCTTTTTCAGCCCTTTCTTCCAGGAAATACTCCAGTGTTCCCCTGTACAAGGCTCTTTCAAAGTAGTTGTCGCTATCCTTTTCCAATTCATCTGTATCCTTGGCAAGCAGTATTTCAAAATAATTCTTTATTAAGCTTTCATAGTGCAGTATGGATTCCCTTGGAGTAACTCCTGGCCATGCATCACAGCTTACGACTGTCCTTCTATTTCTGGAATCAATGTTTTCAGGGATGGTGTCGTATAGCTCATCATCAGGATAGATGACCATTTTGGATAAAGATCCGACAACAGTGCCTTCTATTGGCTTCACCTGCCCCTCATCATACCTGTCTGCAGTTATATCAAGTATTATAGCATGACCTGGCAGATAGCCTAAGAGTTCATTTTTAATTATGCATTTGCTTATATCCTCTCTTTTGCTTGCATCAACCAATATGTCCGTTTCCTTCAAAATAGGAATCATCAATTCGTCGCTATAGGTAATAGTTCTTGGCAAGAGCCTTATGGCTACTCCAGGAATGTTTTTCCCCAGGAATTCCTCGTCTCCTAGGATTTCAAATGACTTTGCACAGTTTTGTGCTACTGCACCTACTCCTATTACAGTTACGTTTATAGGCCTTCTTGCTGGGGAATAGAAGTCATCCCTCATAGACTTCTTCAATTCATCAAATGCAATTTTGGAACCGTTAAAGGCTGTTCTGAAATAGTCTACAAATATTCTCTTGCCATAGTCGTCTACAATGCCATCCATTGAAAAGGTTTTTATGTTCTTTCGCATAAATAGTTCCACATTGGCTGGCCTTGTAGGATAATGGCACATTGTAAACAGGCAGCATCCATCCCTTAGCTTTTCCAATTCCTCCAATTCCGGCATCTTCAATATTACTATCAGGTCCTTCTTATATACTTCATCGGATGGTACAAATTTAATGTTTGGATTTTCAGCAAGATAATCCTCTTCTGTTAATCCGAATCCTTCACCATAGGTGTTTTCTACATATACTTCCACATCCTTAAACTTTTTCAGATAGCGGAACAAGGATGGCAAGAAGTCCCTTATATCGCCTCCAAAGTTTTTAATCCTTGGAAATCCTATTGATTTTATGATCATAGCCTCACCCCTCCGTTTTAGGCGTCTCGGATATTATTAATAGCAAAATATATGCCAGAAAATTACTGATATTCAATTGAGATCCTAAAAAAGGGAAAGGCTTAAATCCAAGGATTATACATATTGAGCTTTCATATATTTATATTTTTGAATATTTGTAATATTATAAAATAAAACACTGTTTGAATATTGAAACTATTCTGTTTCATTATTCAAACAGTTTTCTATATGATGTCTACTTTTGTATTGAGAAAGCTTACGGGACAATGTGGCTGGTGAGCTCTTTAGAGCCTTTGCTGCACTTCGAAGGGAACCATATTTCTCAATATATGCTTCTATAATTTTAATTACATACTCATCTACCATATTTTTCAGTGACTTGTTTCCATCCAGGTTGATGAAGCCTTCCTCCAGAGGGGTAATTCTTTTATCCAGGGTGTTTAGATTGTCCAGGTCATACCCATGTACATACTGGTCCACCACTGGCCTTGCATTGGAAATAACATCACCTGCTGTTAACAACACCAGTCTTTCAATTGAGTTTTTCAACTCCCTTACATTGCCTGGCCAATCATAGTTTATGAAGTTCAACATGGTGTCATAGCTGAACTTCTTGTTATAGCCATATTTTTCATTGCATTCATTGAGGAAATAAAAGGATAATAACACTATGTCCTCTTTCCTGTTTCGTAAAGGTATCAAAGTTATGGGAAATACATTTAACCTGTAAAACAAATCTTCCCTGAATTTTTTTTGTTCTATGAGAAGCTTTAAGTTCTTGTTTGTGGCAGAGATTATCTTTACATCTTTGAAAGCAATTCCCTTAATTTTTCCTTTCCTATTCTCATATTAACTATCATCCTTTCCAAGCGATATTGGCGTTAAAAATATTACCTGTAATCATTTGACTACAGGTTTATCCTTTTCAGTATTCAGCATAGCTCTTAAATTAATTGGAGGTAACATAATTGGTTTAATGCCCGATTTGGCAGTTATCATGTGTATGTGTTCTCTAATATAGGGAAATATAAGTGCTACAGAATTATTCTTTATATAGTCTTCTATATTCATATTTTCTTGACCTTCAATTTCAGAAAAAAAGCCAACAAATTTACTTTCTAACTTCAATACTTCCTTTTCTTCATAAATAAGCCTCAAATATGATGTTACTTCTACTGTTGCTTTTTTACCTTCTATATGATTTTCAGCACTAAAATGTAAATCTATTTTTGAATCCTTAGGTATACTATAATCCCTCCAGAAGTTTTCCTCAGCTAATATTATTCCATCAAATCGAATACCAGGTTGCTTAGACTTGTCCATTAAGCAGCCTCCTCATAATCTTTTCCGTTATATAAAGTATTTACCATCCTTGTTATTTCTTCAGCTAATGTATAATAATTTGATTTAATACTTTTTTTAGCAAAAATACAAGTTCCTTGGTAAACAACCCTGGAGGGATCAAGATAATCATGGATGTCATTATTATAAGAATATGAATTATTTGTCTTTTTCATAACAACTTCATAATCAAAACTATTAGCATCTAGTACACTATAGGAGATAAAATCATATTTTAAGCTTTTTAAATCCTTTGCTCTGTTGTAATCATAACCAAAGCTAAAATTATATATACCATTACTAAACAATAATTCATCAGCTTGCTGCCCCACGTATTCCATAAACTCCTTATTATTGAATTCTAATTCCCAATCATCATGGTATATATCGTATTCATCTATTTCATCATCATATTCATACCCAATATGAATAAAAGGATATTTCTTCTGAATTCTCAAAACAAACTCTTCAATCAATTGTTTACTATTCATAGTACAATCCTCCTACAAAAATTTATTAACTATTTCATTTATATTTTGGAAGTTATATTTAAATACCAGATTAAATTCATTTGATTCTATTTTTGTTTCTTTGTAATCTGCATCAACTCTCTGCCTTTTCAGTTTTTTTAATTGAGTAATAGTAACCTTTTCTTTTGCCGATAGCTTATTACCCATTTTTGATATAAAACGATTTATTGTATACTCGTGAGAACCATTACCATTTGGAGGTTCAGAATAAAAACCATTCTTTTTAGAAATATAAATGATTTTTTGCAAAAGGCAATAATAATATCTGCTAATCGCGACATCAAAATATCTCTTCTTTTCCGCCCATACAGCAGTATTAAAGTTTTCTTCTGATTTATCTTTAAGATATTCAATGCCCATAAACATCCCTATCTTTTATATTTTTACCCATTATTAAAATTTTACTATAATTAATTTTATCCCGTTTATTTTTTATAATATTACATATTACATTCTACAAAATTCCAGTTTTTCCTTCAATAAAAATAGAATTTTTGTTCATTGTAGATGTATTTGTCACATAAGCAATTACTTAAACAGGCTTAACTTCAGCATAAAGAAAGTCATTAAAACTACAATAAGGGTAAACAGGCTCAGGATATATGTTTTAGAAGCTTTATCATATTTCCATTCCATGAAAGCACGGAAGCCAAAGAGCATTGTTAAGAATACAGGAACAAAATATAGTCTAATACTTCTGTTAAAATAGAATATGGCTACCATTGCTATGATAATGGCTATTTCTCCCCATAGGTGAACTCTGTTAACAGGGCTATAGAACCACTTGTTTCTCTTCTTGATATTGAACCTGTCTATAACCATTTGCTCTGCAATTATAAGAATTATAATATAAACAGCTAAGTAAAACAATAGCATCCAAGCCATTCTCCTCTCATATACTCTATATTAATATATTATACTGGGACTCAAGTTAAGTCTTTTATTTCCATTATGAATAATGTTACCATAATTCCTTGTAATAGTAAATGCAAAAAAATATATAAACCCTCTGCAATCTCATATTGCAGAGGGTGTAGTAGAAACTACCTTTTCTTTTTTACAAAATAGAATCCACCAGCTCCAAGAACTACTGCTACAGCTATTAATCCTATTATTGCTCCACTATTGGATTCAGTTTCAATGGCAGTATTAGTTTCCTCAATGGCTTCTGCTTCAGCAACTTCTGTCTCTTCTATTGTCACTGCTATAGGTGGAGTCTCATAAAGCAGCATGAATAGCCTGTACAGTATTTCTGCAGCTTCTACCCTGCTTATTTCCACTTTTGGCATTAGCATTCCACCATTGTCAATAAGGCCATTTTGGACTGTAATGGAAATATCCTTTAATGCCCAGTCTGAAATGGCATTTCTATCAGCAAAGTCCAGATAATCCTCCAGGTTTTCAGGGTAAACATATCCCTTTTTCTCTGCTAAGGTCCTGCCGCAAAGTGCCAAAACCTGTTCCTTTGGTATCTTGATTTCTCCTCTAAAGGTATTGTCATCGTATCCTTCTACTATATTGTCCTTTTGAGCTGATGCTACATAGGGATAATAAAAATTATCCTTTGAAATATCAGTAAAGGTTGCTTCAACCTCCCTGTCTAAAGCAAAAAACATGCTTACAAGGGCTTTCGTAAACTCATATCTATTTAGGAGAGCATTTCCGTTGAATTTTCCCTCTTTAGTTTCAAAGTACCCTTTAGATACCATAAACTTAATTGCTTTCTGCTGTTCTTCTGTTAAATGCCCAATGTCCTCTATGTTGATTTCATTTTCCAAGATGCTGTACTGACCAGAGTATCTTGTATTGAATTCAATGGACCCTTCAGCTTGGTTATATTGACCGCCCCAGTTGTCACTTCCATTTTTATAGCTTACAAATACTGTGGCAAGTTGGCTATTTGCTGGCAGTGAGAAATTTACTGGATATGGAAGCTCATGTATTTCCTTATTACTTCCATCCAGGAATAGGATATTGTAATCTCCTTCCTTTTCACCTTTTTGAATCTGTACTGTAAAGGAGCCTAATTTCTCTACAAGTCCTCTTAGATTCTCACTTTCTATATAAACTAAGTGTTTAGTATCCCCCAGAACAATTCGAATGCCATCTGCCTTGCCAATTGATTCTATGGATGAGGGGTCAAAGGTAACCAATATATACTCTTCTCTATTCAAATTTTGGCCATTTACTTTTAGTATGGTTTCTATTTCTCTGTTTAAGGTAATATTGTTGTTTTTTAGCACTTTTTCAAATTCTGATTTAAGCTTTTCTGCCTGGCTTAAGGCAGTGCTGATTATGCTATTATCTATTGTTATTTTGTTTCCTTTGCTTTTTATAGTGGTGATATTGGAGTTTTCTATGGCGTATTGAATATAGGCTACAATTTGACTGTTTCCACTGTCATTTGGTTTTTGTCCAGATAACCCTTTTAGAGTTTCTTCAAAAAAGCTTATATACTCGCTGCTATCTTTAAAGCCTTTCACCTTTGAATAATCAAATGTAATATTTGGTTCTGGATTTATTCTCTTTATATATTTCTGAATTTGCTGTTCTGTCAGCAGATGGTGTGGATCAAACTTCAGCAGATTGTATCCCTATTAGATAATAAAAATCACCAGTTTCCTGTCCTGCAAATTCCTGCCTGAAAGGGTTATCTTCACCTTCCAGATGTAGATAGGAATATTCCAGCTTTTCTATTTCAGCCCAGCTGTTATTTTTCACACCAGATATAGTATGCAGTACAGCACCATCGATTCCGGCATATCCGAAGCTCTCTGTTTTCTCTAATATATAGCTCCTACCATCAATGGTTATAAGTGAGACGCTTTTCGCCTCTCTTAATACTCCACTTTGCTCATATTTGGAACAGATTTTTTCTGCTTTATCCTTTTCATATTTCCATATTTCATACTTATATCCGGTATCCCATATACAAATACAGAAAAGCTCTTTAATATTATCCCCGTCAAAATCCAGCAGGTCAGCATAGAATAATCCAATTGTCCACCGCCGATATTCACAGTGATTGTGTCCTTAATGCGTGGAAGGGCTCCCCATACATATAATTCATCATTTAATGTAATTGCTGCACATTTATAGTAATTCTTCTCGCTAACGTCAATTCTATACTCTCTTACATTTTCCAAAACAGGATATGGGTCATAGTATTTGTCGCTGTTTTGATAAAGTGCAAAATTGTAGCCACATTCACCGTTTCCTATCTGTCCCTGCCAATTTATGCCCCAAACATATAATCTGGAATCATTTGTTAGAGCACTGGCATTGTAACAGCGTGGTATGCCTTCAAATTGTCCTTCATATTCTTCCTTATATTCATATAATCTATATTCAGAAACATTGGATAGCACTTTTTAAAATATGTTATCATCAAAATCATCATAAATCTTCTCATAAATGGTGCCATCCTCTGTGGATATATACCAATTATCCTGAACCAAAAAGTGCTCTTTTACTCCTGCTATGCCTAGAGGTTCACATTTTAATGAAATGTTGCCTTTTCTTTTTCATAATTTCCTTTAACTATACCTAAATATTCAGTATCATATATCTTGATTTCATCAGGCTCATATTTATCATAGGCTATGTACTGTACAAATCCATAGGAACTGTCATCAATGTCAATTTTAGGTCCCCCACAGCCAGTGATAAACAGTGCAATACATAAAGGAACCAATAATAAGATCATTTTTTTCATCATAGTTTCTTCACCTCTTGTCTTATTTTATCTGCATGTACAACTCAAGAACTTACCATGCAAAGTCCATATATAATAGCGCAAAACTCATAATTTTTAGATAACAATTCCTATTTTCTGCAAAAAATAAAGCATCCTGTAATATGAATTACAGGATGCTTCCTGGCGTACCTAGAGGGACTCGAACCCCCAACCTCTTGATTCGTAGTCAAGCACTCTATCCGGTTGAGCTATAGGTACAAAAAATATGGAGGCGACACCCGGATTTGAACCGGGGATAAAGGTTTTGCAGACCTCTGCCTTACCACTTGGCTATGTCGCCATACTCTGGCGCACCTAGGAGGATTCGAACCCCCGGCACACGGATTAGAAGTCCGTTGCTCTATCCAGCTGAGCTATAGGTGCTCATTTTATGGAGCGGGTGAAGGGAATCGAACCCTCGCAACCAGCTTGGAAGGCTGGGGCTCTACCACTGAGCTACACCCGCATCTTACTTCTTCTTAATGTATATATGGAGCGGAAGACGGGATTCGAACCCGCGGCCCTCGCCTTGGCAAGGCGATGCTCTACCCCTGAGCCACTTCCGCATATTTTTTATTGTTGGTGGAAGGGACTGGATTCGAACCAGTGAAGGCTGAGCCAACGGATTTACAGTCCGTCCCCTTTGGCCAACTCGGGAACCCTTCCTTGTTTTATGGAGCTGGCGAGAGGAATTGAACCCCCAACCTACTGATTACAAGTCAGTTGCTCTGCCGATTGAGCTACGCCAGCATGTTTGGCGACCTGGAAGGGACTCGAACCCTCGACCTCCAGCGTGACAGGCTGGCATTCTAACCAGCTGAACTACCAGGCCGCATTTTGTTTAAATGGTGGGCACAATAGGGCTCGAACCTATGACCCCCTGCTTGTAAGGCAGGTGCTCTCCCAACTGAGCTATGCGCCCACTAAATGGTGACCCTACCGGGATTCGAACCCGGGTTACCGCCGTGAAAGGGCGATGTCTTAACCGCTTGACCATAGGGCCATAATTGGTAGCGGCGAACGGATTTGAACCGCTGACACTGCGGGTATGAACCGCATGCTCTAGCCAACTGAGCTACGCCGCCACGTTTACTGGTT
>DUMS01000038.1 GCA_012839745.1 Tissierellia bacterium | reverse complement strand
TTCATTAGATAACCACCACCCATCTAATTACAATATATCATAATATTAGATAGGTGTTAAATATCTAATAAACCTTCATCCCAATGACTAAAGTCATGGGCTTTCGGCTAGATTTCTTTGTAAATTTACTATACTTAAAAGGGTTTCTTAATTAGCGTAAACTTTTTCTGTATTATCTGGCTTCTTCTATGTATTGCTTAGGTATTCTGTTAACAAGAATAGAAACTATTATGCAGCTAGCAATCTTATCCACAATATTGCTTGTTATTCTGGGTATGAATGCAGCAGTGAAAACTTTCTGTCCTGTCTGCACCAGCCAGGTGAAAAATACATCATTAAAGTCTCCAGTAATTCCGCCATATACATAAACTGATATAGGCGTTCCTATTAGTGGACAAACTACAGCTAAAATTACTCCAGTAATAATTGCAGTTTTCAGATCAAATTTCCACCTTCTTGCAATTAATCCAACTACAATTCCTACTGCTATATTTACCAGTGCAAAGGGTATGTTCTTTGGATTCTGTATAATTCCTAAGGCTACATTTGTAAGCCCTCCAGTTAATGCTCCATAAAATGGGCCATATACTGCTGCAACAAATATAGTTCCTATGGTATCCAAGAACAATAGGGGGATATTCAGCATTCCTGATACTGTTCCAAGAACAATGTTTATTGCAATTCCTAAAGCTGAGAATATAAGTACTCTGTTTTTGTTTATCATAATCCAACCTCCTATTATCATCTATATACTAGAATTATATTAGATGATAATAGGAAAGTTAAATTAATATATTTTATAGATTTGCGATTAACTATAAGGGCTGGCTATTGTTGATAGTTCTTCATTATTTCCTGCTGTTGTATTAAGGCTAATAATGCATTTATTTTTGACATATTTACGTATCCAAAACTATTATATATTACCTTTACGGGTTATAGCTCCTTCCTCTTCCAGCTCTTTTAGCAAACGCGTTACAGTGCTCCTTGTAGAGCCAATCATACTCGCCAACTCCTCATGGGTCAGCTTCAAATCGATTTTATTTCCTCCCTTTACCCTTACTTTATGCTGAACTGAAAGCCTTTTTAATAAGCGATATAGCCTTTGCTTAACGTCAAAATAAGCATTATCATATAATTGAGACATGAGAATTCTAAATTTTGTCGTAACCATCAGTAAAATACTATCGTACAGTTTTGGATTTTCCTCTAAATACCTCATTAAGTCGCTTTTATTAATTTTACAGACTTTTACAAAGGTATAAGCCTTTGTAATTACCTGATCATAATCTCCTTGTATCATAGTAATCTCTCCAAATAAATCCCCAGCAGAAAGTATGAGAATTATTCTTTCTCTTCCCTCTACATCCAAAAAATACTGTATAACCTTTCCATCTAAAATTAAATATAGATAATCCAATTTTTTGAACTCAAATTCAATCAAGGATCCCTTTTCAAATACCATTTCTACCCCAATATCCTTAAGATGTTCCAATATAGTTTTTCTATAGCTATAATTTATTGTATATTCCTCTTGAACAATCACTAGTATTCCCCCCTTAAACTTCTGCATATTAATTTAGAAATGTATTCCACAACACATTTTATGGTTTTTATCTAATATATACTTGAATAAAGTTAATTATATAAAGAGTTTCTTATAACCATTATAGAAAGGAGTGGTCTTATGGACAACTGGTTACAAAATAATAACTGGAGAGAAGCAAAAGAACTTATTGAAAAGAGCAAAGGAACAGCTATTATTCCAGTAGGAAGCATAGAACAGCATGGATTACACCTACCATTAGGAACTGATACCTATGTAGCTATAACTCTTGCTGAATCTGCAGCCAAAGAAACTGATGCAATAATAGTACCTCCAGTATGGTTTGGATGGAGCCCCCATCATATGGTACTTCCAGGCACAATAACCATAAGAGCAGAAGTTTTAGTTGAATACCTATTTGACATAATGAAATCCTTATCACAGCATGGCATAGATAAATTCGTCATCATAAATGGCCACAGAATAGTAAACATCATCTGGATGCAGCTGGCTGCAGAAAAGGCTCAAAGAGAACTGGATGTAACAGTTAAAATTTTCGACCCAGCTTATATGTCCAAAGACATAGTTAAAGAGCTGGAATTTGGTCCAGTTGGTCATGCTGAAGAAATCGAAACATCACATATGCTATATAAGTACGAAGAACTGGTTCAAATGGATAAAGCAGTTGATAATCCAATAAAACCCGTAGAACTTTATTCAGTTGACCCTTCTTATGAACACGATACATTATGCTATGTTCCTAGCTCCATTAAAACAGCAAAAGTCCATGCTGAGAAATATGGTGGAGTAACTGGCTCGCCAACAAAATCCTCAAAAGAAAAAGGTAAAGTCTACCATGAACATCTAGTTAAAAACTTAGTGAAGGTTATTAAAGAACTCCAAAAATAAAATCTTTCTAAGGGAGGGATTTTTTTGAGGTTGAGTAAAGGTGAAAAAATAGTATATGCCTTATTGATTTTATCTCTTATCATGATAAATCCTCCAATCCTAAACTTAATCAATAATTACGCTAAGCAAAATCCTCTAACAGGGAATTTCCCAACTCTCTGGTTATGGTTGCAAATATGGTATGTAGTTGCAATGGCTTCTTTCTTAATAGGTGCAGCCAAAATAAAGAATTGGAAAAAGGATTATAGGAGGTGAGTCTTTTGAATACAGGGTTAATTATTTTAATACTATACACTTTAAGCCTGTTAGGAATAGCATATTATGCCTCACTTCAAGACAAGAAGAATATTAAAAACTTTGCCACTGCCGATAGTTCATTAGGAATATTCTTACTGACACTAACCTTTAGTGCTACCTATCACAGTTCATATGCCTTCTTAGGTGCAGCAGGATATGCATATAAGAATGGCATTGGCTGGTGGGTTAACGGTATATGGACAGTATTTCCAGGGGTATTGTTCTGGATACTGGGTAGAAGGTTCTGGTTCTTAGGCAAAAAATATGGCTATATATCCTTGCCTCAGTTTTTGAATGATGTTTACCAGGATAATAGAATAGGGTTATTGACTACAGTTATTACAATGGTTTTCACATTACCATATGTAGCTATGCAGGCTATTGGATCCGGATATATTTTTGATGTCATGAGCGATGGAAAACTCAGCTACGAGTTAGGTGCAATCATCTTCTTGTTAATAATGATAGTGCTTGTATGGCTAGGTGGAATGAAGGGAGTTGCTATTACCGACGCGGCACAGGGAGTGTTCATGTGGATAGGACTTGTAATAGGCTCTTATATAGTAATTAAAGCAAATTTCCCATCAGTTGGTGATGCATATACTGAAGCCTTTAAAGTAATACCGGATCACTTTACCCTGCCAGGTCCCTATGGAGCAGTAACCTATACCGACTGGGTATCAAGATGGGCTCTTGTGACTTTAGGAATGATGATGTTCCCTCATGTAACGTTAAGATTCTTTGCAGGTAGAGATTTACGAGTTTTAAAATGGTCAGCAGTCTTTTCATCAATATACCTTACAACTATATATGTGTTTACGCCTGCTGTAGCATTCATAGGACACATAATATTCCCCAATATGGCTAATCCTGATATAATCTTTCCAGAAATGTTATTAAAATTCACTCCAATAGTATTTGCCTCTTTGGTAATATCTGGAGCTTTAGCAGCTTCAATGTCTACAGGAGATTCTCAATTACATGCAGTAGCTACAATGATTTCAACAGATGTTTACAATTTTTAGTAGGCTTTTCTGTATATGCTTAATACATCTTCATATCCTAAAAGCTTAAAGTTGCCTATCTTATTGCCTCCGCTGTTATCTGTGCAGGCCTTGGCCATTTTCTCCAGGTCTTCTTCCTTAATTCCAACTTCCCTTAAGGACATTGGTATCCCTATGGATTTAAAGAAATCCCTTGTCTTGTCTATTGCAAGCCTAGCAATTTCGTATTTGTCCTTATTCCTGTCAATATCCCACACATTTACTCCGTATTCCACAAACTTATCCACTCTTTCATCATCCAGTACATATTCCATCCACACCGGTGTTAGTATGGCTAATCCTACACCATGGGTAATATCGTAGAATGCCGACAGCTCATGCTCCATAGCATGGACGCTCCACTTTACATCCTTGCCATAAGACAAAAGCCCATTTATGGCCCAACTGGATGCCCACATGATATTAGCTCTTGCCTCATAGTTGTCAGGCTCTTCAAAGGCTATTTTCCCGTATTTAATGCAGGTTTTCAGTATGCCTTCTGCGAATCTATCCTGCAAATATGCCCCATCATTTAACGTAAAATAGTTCTCAAAAGTATGGCTCATTATATCAGCAACTCCTGCAGCTGTCTGGTTTTTAGGCAGGGAGAATGTATAGGTTGGGTCCAGTATTGAAAACTTTGGTGCCATGGATATATGACCAAAGGATAGCTTCTGTCTGGTTTCAGGGTTTGAAATAACGGCTATCCTATCCATTTCAGAGCCTGTAGCAGCTATTGTCAGTATTGTTCCCAATGGTAAGGCGTTTTCAACATTTGCCTTTCTTATCAGAAAATCCCATGGGTCTCCCTGGTAGTAGTATCCTGCAGCTATGGCCTTGGAACAGTCAATGACACTTCCGCCTCCTACTGCAAGTATAAAGTCTATATCATTTTCCCTTATTATTTTAATCCCTTCTCTTACGCTATCTATTTTAGGATTGGGGTCTATACCTCCAAGCTCCCGGAATTCAATACCATTATCTTTAAGTATGTTTACCACTTCATCATATAATCCTATTCTCTTGATACTTCCTCCACCATAGGTTAAAAGCACTTTTGTACCATATTTCTTTATCTGGTCTCCTAATACCTTAATCTGTCCCTTGCCAAAGAAAATCTCAGTTGGTATGGAATAATAGAAGTTCTTCATACTATGCCTCCTCATTTAGTAGTTAATTACACTTGCATTATACCCTTATTCCTGGATTTTTAGCAAAAAAATATACAGTACAACGTGATGCTAATTTAACAGTAACTGTTAATATTTAATTTTCCAAAGCTATAGTTCTTATGTTATTAGATTGCGGTTCCTTTTAGGTAGGCTAGCAACGAAGTGATTTCCACAGGCCTATTAAAGTTAGGAAAATTCTAATTCCTTATAGTTAATTTAGCAACCTCATTCTGTACGTTGATATTACTACATTTTTAATTTCCTGTCAATTCTGTTTTATCACAATGTCTCTAGCCTTGTTTTTCATCTTTTATCTTCCATTCATTCAATCAACTTTTCCAAACTTTTTAAGCTTTTAATCTCTCCATTTACTCTTATTACTTTCCCCTCTATAACTTCAACAATATTTTTATTCAAGAAATACTTGTCATTTTCCTTTCTGATTGTATATCCCTTTAATTTGGATATATTTTTTAGCTTTTTGTAAACTTCTATCTCCAAATTGCTTTTAAGCTTAAGCTCATGCATATTCTCTGCATTTTTCAGTAGATAAAGTGTAGTATATGATACAATTTGAGTGCCAGATTGAATTGGTTTTATAGGACCAACCTTTTCTATGCTTTCCAGATTAAATCTAAGGTATATCTCATTTTCAGTACCTTTTCTTGCAGGTAATTCCTTACAGTCTCCTCTCTTGTATTTAACTATATTGGAAATTTTGGCAAAATACCTAATTCCTCCCTTATCACCAAAAGACTTTTTGGATTGATAAAAAGCTAAATACTCAACACCAAGTCTTACATTTGACAACATCTTTTCAGGTATATGATAGAATTTATAATTTTTGTATGCCTGTAAATGTTTCTTGTCCTTAACATTTACTACCATAACATTTTCTAATTTAAACTTAGTGTAATCATCGTATTCATCTATTGAAATCCTCTCACTTTTAGCTTCCAAAGGAGTCTGATTAACTATCTTTTGTAAATGCCTTTCAATAAGCTTTGTGCTGCCTGGAAGCATAGGAAAAGCTCCTACATTAACTTCTTCAATGCTTTTATAAAACTTATGGTTTAAGAAATCCTCCTCGTTTCCATATGGAAACAAAACATAAGCTCCAAAAGTTTCATACTTATAATGAAAATTATCACTCATTTTAGATACAATAGCATCTCTATACCTATGCATAACGTTTATATCATCTACTACAGGGCCAATTTTACCATCTTCTACTGATATTCTATACTTAGCATCGAAAATGTACATCCTTCTATCTTTATTATTTAAATTTCTAATATATAAAACTGTATCAGGTCTTTGATCTGTTGTAGGTAAAGTATAGGATTTGTTATACCATAGCTCCAGCTTGTTATTTTTCCCCTTGTATACCATCTTCGTCTGTGAATCCTGAAGTAATGTTAAGTACATACCATTATCTCTATATTGCAATATACCATATTCCTCAACTTCATATCCTAATTCGCATAATATCTTGTGAATTTTTATATAACACCACATTTCATATAATGAATAGAGTTTTTTAGGTGTTATTTTAAACATGTCATCGCCTAAGTCCAGTCCTTTGTTTAGCATATTATACTTCTTATATATTTCCTTATAACCTGGAGCCATTTGAAAGACTAGGCTCATGCTTTTATTTCCAGTTAAATCGCTGACATTCTGAAAATAATTTCTTAAATATCTTTCTAATATCTTTATTTTTTGTTCAATAAATTTTAATGTATTGTTTTCCCTTTCATAATTAGGATCTAAATATTTTTCTATAGTTTTCAACCGCTTAATAATCTGTTGAATCATGTATTTTACAAGCCTGTTTTCAAATATGTCTATGGTAGTTATCTTTTTTTCTTCAATTAAATTTGCCGGGTAGTATAGTGAATTATTTACACATATAAAGCCATTATTTGATTTAATTAAAATATCTCCATGGGTTCTGATATATTTCCTTGTCTTTTTTGAAATTCTCTTTGCTTTATGGATAATAGTAAGATTTTCATAAGTAATAATATTATGTTTGAAATTATTTACAATTCTTTTTAAAGCCGCTTCCAAGTCATCAAAAATTATTTCCAGAATACTTAAATATTCTACATTGGTCTGATAATCTGTATTAACCAATTTCCCGGTTAAATAAGTCTTATCAAAAAACTTAAAGGCTAGAGAAACTATTTCTTCATTAATCTCCATTATCAATTCTTTATAATCCTTATAATAATCCAGTTTGCTAGGAAATACTTCCAAAATTAGCTTTAGAATCTTAACATTATTTTTATAAATATCTATAGCAGTATATCCAATGTCTGAAGAAAAATCTATAATACCGATTAGAAAATTACCAATTGATTGAAAATCCTTCGTTATTCTAATTCCACTATGAAAAATATCATAATTTCTATCCTTATTCTTCTTTTCCAATATCAATTGATACTTTCCATCTTCAAAAAAACATGGCATCATTGTATTCCCTGGATTCACAGCTAATTCATCACAATTTGTAATTGTCTTAAGTATTGTTTCCTTATCATTTTCTTGAATTATTTTTATCGCTGCTGGCTGATTTATATTATTATTAAGAGCTCTTAGTATTTTGCTAGGGTCCTCTCCAATTATGTATAAATTAAACTCATCATTTTCCAACTGAACGAGGATTTTCCTATTGCCAGAATGAAACAAATCCATCTTCATAACCCCTTAACATCATAAGTATCTTGCTTGCTGAATTCATATATAGTGCAGTTTCCAATCCTTCTTCACCATGTATAATATAATCTATGCCATCTGTGATATGATTACTAGGATTGCAGTAATTGTACAGCTCTATCAATATATCCTTAATCACTTTATCGCTTCCTGTAATAGTAGGCAGTATCTTCTGCATGATTTGATAATCAAAAGCTACATGTTCTTCTAATAAGCCTTGTTTCTTGTTCTGCAACATGTAAAATATAATCTCATCTCTAACCCTATATCCAAAATGTTTGTTTCCCATGGCTAGTATATTGTTAATCTCTATTATTTCCTTATTTATTCTATCCACATATTCCCTGTCATCTTTTATAGCATCTTTAATGGTTATATAGTCAGACTTAAACCAGGAGTTATCCAACTGCACGCTTTCTATATCACCTTCTGTATCATCAAATTCTAAGTACTCCAATCTTACATCTGAAAACTCTATCGTATTAACCCTATCAAGCACCTTTCTGCTAAAAGCAAAAGTGGTATCATCCATATTAACAGTACCAATAATATATAGATTCTCCGGAATTCTTAAATCAGCATATGGATTGTTTTCAGATAAGTATCCTTCTGAAAATATTTTATCTGTTATCAATTGGCTGTTTTCATCAAAATATCTGGATTCTATAATGCTTAAATATTCGCTTAAATAGTACTCAACTCTTGCCAAATTCATTTCATCCAGGCATACAAAATATGGCTTGTTTAGATTTTCCGGATTTGAAGCCTCTTGTATTATCCTGGTTAATTGGCCTGGTACGAATTCATCATTTATATTTTTATATCCAAATAGTTCTGTACTGTCATTCCAGTCTGGTTTCACGCTGATAAGGCTATATTTGGCATCAATAGCTTCTGCAAACAATCTAACCAATTTAGATTTTCCTGTTCCGCTAATACCTGCTAAAATAAGAAAAGGCTTTGTTTTTAGGCTTAAATAAAAGTTGCATAAATCTTCATAAGAGTAGATAAAACCTTTTGAATTAATGTATCTGTATATGTTTTTTATATTATCCTTCATGCTTTTTTCTCCATTTTCTTTATTTATAGTAGTCACATTCTGATTGCTTGCAACTTGTTTACCTTTGCTATAGATTAAATTATAATAATCATCGTAGATTCTAATCATATATTGTAAATCTTCAAGAAATTCTTTTTCATTTGGAAAATTACTCCTTAAATACTCTTTATAATAAATAGACCCAATTTCATAATCTACATTTCCAATGGTCAAATCATTATCTACATTAAATTTAGTATTGTTTAAAGTATTCCTTATCATTTCTCTGGTAGCAATCATTGATTGTCTTGCGCCTTTAGTTCCTAATACCTTTTTTAAATTTGCACATCCTTGATTTAACGTCAAGTATACTCTGCTCATATCCTCAGAAAATATATATACAATATATATTCCCTGCTGTATAGTAGTCGTAATCTTATCATTATATATAGCAATCCAGGGATAGCTTGTCCATGCACCAGCTCCACAGGATCCTTTTGCAATTAAACCATGTTCCTTTACAATTTCATTCAAAGCATTGGTAGCTGTATAATTTATCAACTTATACATCTTGTGATTTTTATTAAACCGACCTTTTTTTATGCTTTGCAGATAATTATCCAAAATCTCTTTAAAGTAATCAGTAATCAAATTACCACCACCTGTCTATTAATATCTAATTAATGTTTCCAGTAAATAAAATCCCTACTCAACTCCCAATGCCTTAATCTGTCCTTCGCTAAATAGAATCTCAGCTGGTATGGAATAATAACCTTCTTCATACTATGCCTCCTCGTTTAGTGGTTAGTTACATATCCATTATACCCTTGTTCTTGATTTTTGGGCAAAAAAAATAATATTCAGTACACCTGTAATATTAACGTGTCAGTGCTGTTTATATTTAACCTTCCAAAGCTATAGTTCTTACGTTATTAGATTACGGTTCTTTATAGGTAGGATAGCAACTTAATGCTGCCCCTACTATATAAACCGTAGACCCTGATTACGGTTCCTCATAGGTAGTCTAGCAACCATTCTGTACATTGATATTACTACATTTTTAATTTTCTGTCAATTCTGTTTTGCCACAATGCTCTTCATTCTAATTTTGCATTTTTCCTTGAAATTTACACGCTCCTCCAAAAATAATAATTGTCGTCGATCTCCAGGGGTTTTTGCACTACCGGAGGTCGACGACAATATTTTTTAAACTCTTGAAACCAAAAACCTTTACATACAGTTCCGGCACTATACTGTAATCTATTTACTGCAGTGATATCTCTTTTTTTTTTTTTTTT
>DUMS01000037.1 GCA_012839745.1 Tissierellia bacterium | reverse complement strand
ACCTCTAAGCTTACTGCAGTAATGCAATTTGTAATGCAATAACAATTGAATTACATTAGAAAAGACTAAACCAGCAGGGAAATTATACCAGCAAAAAAGCTAGAAAAGCCCGTAAAATCGGGCTTTTATAAATTAGGCTAAACTAGATTAAATAAAGATTATAGGACTCAAAATCCAGTGGGGCTCAAACCCCGTGCGGGTTCGACTCCCGCCTTCGGCACCAGATTATAGCTCATAATCTTTAAAACCTCTAAAAATGCAGGTTTTGGATCATGAGCTTTTTATTTATAACACAACCATAACCCAACCCAATAAAATAACATATATTGTGATAAAAAATAAAACCCTATCTCTTTTAATATGACTTCATAATTGCTCTTATGAGTATTTTTTATTCATTATACCTAGATATAGCTATATTTTTTAACATGAATATCAAATTATAAAGTCATTTTTTCTTCAAAAAAAGGCCAGGTTCCCCTGGCCATCATAATTTATTCTATTTTCTTTTGCAACTCACTAGCAAAATCTACTTTATCATATTTCGCTTTCTCAATATCTGCTTCCTGCATTTTTTACTTTAGTTCCTCTTCAATAGGATTTCTGTTCGCATCCACCCAACCCTCTGCAAAGATGTTGCTATGAGGGTAGCTCCTGCAGTAATAATACCTACTATAATTAAAGCTTCCTGGTCTAATACTCCATCTTTTGTATGTTTTTCAATTAATTCTTTAATCCATTCCATTATTAATCCTCCTTATTACTCAATACTTTTTTATACTGGTTAGTGCCAGTTAGAGTTCTTCACATTTATACTCCGTGAATACTAATCCAGAGTAAATAAAAAAGCCTTACAACAAGGCTTTCATTTCAAATTTCTTTATTTTTTCAGGGTTTTTAATGTTTACTGGTTTATATACATTTAGCAAATGATTAATTACCTTCTCCTTGCAAACATCAATACCTTTTGCTACATCGAATTTTTCTGGATCCATGCAGATACAATGTTCAACTACTACATAACCATTTTTAAGCTTAACACTCATAATGATAACATTATTATAATCTACATGGACTGTTTTCTGTGCCTGGTTATATTCGTTTATTACAAATTCTTTTAACCATGGATCATTAATGTCAATCACCTCTCTTCTTATTAATCAATGACAATATAATCACTGTTAAACATATGATTAAAGTTACCTGCGTAGCCGTAGCCATATTGTCCCCTCCTGTTTTTTGGCATAATAAAAGCACTCATTGTTTTTGAACAACATGAGTGCTTTGAGGATCAAGATAACTATAACTCTCCTAAAATATCCATAATACTTTCACATAACAAACCAGTATCATTAACACTGTCGTTCTCATCTAATCCGTAATATGCAAAGTAATCAGATACCTTTTCATCTATTTCCATAATCTCATCATCAGATAAATCACCAGTAACATCAAAGTCAAATCCAATCTTATTTAGAAGTTCTATTTGTTTTTCATTAAAATTTAATTTCATATTATTTCTCACCTTTTAACTTTTCTATATTTAGTACCTGTTTCCCATACTGTAATAATATTTCCTGTGTCAGGATTAATTATCACCCTAGCATTTTCTCCTATATACTCTTTACTACTACCATTATCTCTTACTTTTATTCTACCAATCTTTATTGGATTCTGCAATGCATCTTCAATATCTCTAAAAGAAACTTCTCTTTCAACAGCCCTTAGTTTCATATGATGACTAACACTAGTTATTTTTATATTGTCCTTAGTAAATACCCCTATTAACTCATCATAATTTTGCCCATAGTCAAATGAAATGCCTCTAGTTTTTTCTCTCCAATAAGCTCTCCTTAATTGTGGATTTTCTTCTAAGAAATCTCTCATAATCTTTTGCCATTCTCTAACTTTAGCATTATATTTCTTTCGGTTTTCTTCATCTATAGAACCTTCTGCTAATCGTTTATATTTTCTTATCTGTCTTTCAATATATCTTTGCCTTTGTTCTGCTTCATAATATTCTAATGCCTTTTTCTCATCTGGAATTGTTGGCAAAGTTGTTATTCCTGGAAAATAAGTGCTTAGATTATGGCGACAATTTGGCTTTTATTGGACTATATCATCATACTTGTGTATGCGGTGCGCTTCGACTGGTACGTCTCCAGCCTACTCTACTCACTAAAAAAGAGCCTTATTTAGGCTCTTGATTGCTTTCGATAGTCTCTACACTTTCTATTGCAATGTCTTCTTTATATCTCCAAATATACCCACCAGCAGTATGTCTATATTTTACTCTGTTACACACTTTATCTATTCCATATATTCCTGTTTGTCTTTGTGCTTCTCTCATTGATGGGTATTCTTTTATAAAGTTTCCTTGCTTATCAAATTGTAATACTGGCTTAGAATCAGAACTATTTTTCGTATCTCTATCAAGCACTTCTATAGAATGTATATTATTTTCTGCATATGTTGCCCATTCTAAATTACTAACATGATTATTACTTCTATCTCCATCTTTATGATTAATAGTAGGCTTATTCTCTGGATTAGGTATAAATGCTTCTGCAACCAACCTATGAACATATTTATGTTTAATCTTCCCATTTTTACTCAAGTTTACTATTAGATATTGATTGTCTTTAGGAGAAGGTTTTAATAATCTATCACTTTCCCATGTGTAGCCAAATTGATTACTATATTTCCCAATTCTTTTTATCTTTCCAGTATTACTAACTTGGTAGATTCCTTCATATCCTTTTATATCTTTCCATACTTCACCCATGATTATTACCCCCTTTAATAGGATTGTATCATAGGCGTAGACATATTGCAATAGCTTAGCACGGGATTGGGTTGCCTACCGTCCCCCGTTAGCACTAGCTTATTTTTTCTTTATGCTAGCACACCTGCTTTGTAATGCAGTTCACACCGTTTATACTCCACCCAAACTTTGCATTCAATGGAGTAGTCCCTCTTCCATAGCTTCACTCAATAAAGGATAATTACCTACAGCTTTACTTCCACCACCATATACATCATCTATTAGAATCTTCCCTTGCCATGGTAAACACAACTCGCAAGTCGTTGCATGAGCTGATACTACTACTAAATACAATCCCATTTCCTTTCCTTTCTTTTCTTTCCTTCACTCATTAAATGAGCCCTGTGGTTTGCTGTCCTCAGGGCCATTTCTGCATAGGATGCTATATTTACCTTTTTACCATCTGAATAGGTTATAGCATCTATTCCTTTCTCCAAGAAATCTTTAGTTGCCATATCTATAGCTTGTTCCAATGAAACTGTACCAGTATTATAGTGTACCTGTGCCCTGAATATGGTTTGCCTGTATACATCATCCATTCTCCTTAATACCGCTGCATTAGCATTTTTAAAGTCTTTTTCTACAGTCTCCATTAAAGCGTTAAACTTATCATCATTCATTCTAAAAATACTTCATCTCTAGGTGTTGGAGCATCTTGCCATGTTTCTATATTTTCTAGTACCTGTTCAACCATATCTTTCATTTCAGTTGATTCCATTGAAGGCGTTAATGGCTCTAAATCTCCTGGCAGCCTAACAAAGACATCATCTACATATTTATTTTTTATTTCTTTAATAAACTCATTAACATTATCTTGAGTCTTCTTGTATGTTTCTACTAATGTAAATGTCAAGAGTTCTTCTATTGGCTCACTGTATTTACCTATTATTTCTTGATTTTCTTTTCTAAACCTTTCTAAATCTCTTAATTTTGCTGATTGCCATTGTTCAAATATAAATCCAACTTTTACTTCTTCTTCCTCATGTCTTTTAAGATTTCTTTTCATGGACCTAATTAGTTCTAATTCCATTTCTTCATATATCTTTCGTATATCATATGCCTTATCTTTTTCATTACCATTATTCTTCATCTTCTACCACTTTTTTGCCTTTGTCATCTCCTTTTAATCCATCTATGCTGGCAGCAGGCTCATTTAGTACATAATCCCCTTGCCTAATCCTCTTAACTTCTAATGCCTTTTCTTCTTCGGTCCACGTATCACCACATAATTCTTCAATACATTGTTCTAACGACATTATTCCATAGGATTTTGCTTTGCCTACTACTTCAACAACAGTTCCAAAATCAGGGCTTGCATATTCTCCAAAGGTAACTGATACCTCATAATCCTTTGGAGCTCTTTTCTTCATGTTGTCATATACCTCTAGGGTTGTATCTACTAGCATAGGTATAACTTCATTTAAAGTATCAATTATCTTTCCTCTTTAGCTATTTGCTTGTCCTCTAATTCTTTCATTCTTTCCTCAATATATTTTTTCACCGAGTAATTTCCGAGTAATTTTCTTGCATTTGCTTCTGCTACACTTCTCTTTGTAACAGAATATCCTGCATCTATATAGCTTTGTGCCACATTGCTCGTTTCAATATATCTATCAGCAAACTCCTTTTGCTTGACTGTTAATTTTCTTTCCTTCACATCACCTCACCTGCCCTAGTCGGTTATTTATATTTTGTTATTATGCATGAAAAAAGCATCCTTTTGGATGCCTTAATTATTTAATTCAAATGTAATATTTTCACCAATAGTTTTATAGTTTTCATCACGTGGTGCTGATATTATATACTTAAAACTTGATATTTTACTTCCCTCTGAATCTAGCAAGAAGTATACATTACCTTCTTTAATTACTTCTCCCATGTAGTCTCCTCCAACATTATCTGATAAAAATATAGCAGCATCTTTTTGTTCTTTGGTATTAGTTACTATAATCCCCTGATCTGGATAAATTGTATTTGTATTCTTGCTTTCATTCTCTACTTCGATATATAGTGTTACTACTGTAACTTTGTCTTTATTATCAAATAAATATTTTGTATCCTCTTTTGGTTCCACTTCTGCAACTTGCATTTTTTTGACTTCTACTCTAAATGGTCCTGATTTTTTCTCAACATTTACATTTTCATTTCTTTTATATATAGTTATTTTACCTATTTCTGTTTCTTATACTTAAATACCTTTATTTCCTGTTTCTTTATTATTTACTGTAGCTTTATCATTGATACTTGCCGTTCTTATAGCTTGATCCCAACCTACTTCCTTACCTAACATTTCAGCTACTGCTCTTAAAGGTACATAAGTCGTTCCATTATACAGAGTATTATCTGCCTCTACTTTCTTGCCATTAACAGTGATATTAACTGAATTAAATACTACTTCAATAGTTTTCTTAACACTTTCAGAATAAGTAACAGTACTCATTAGTATTACTGTTACTATTACTCCAAGAATAAAGCCTTTTAATTGCTTTTTCATATCTTATATTTATATTACCTTCGCAAAGCTTTAATCCACTTTTTTCATCCTGATTAAAACATGCTTGTCCATCCTACATAAATACTATATACCCATTGATTTTACATACCATTTATTTACCTCCATAGCTGACTTCCTGCTTATCCAAGTAATAATCCAGCGCAAATGCTATCCCAAATACAGCTATAATAAATCCAAGTATAAAACCAGCTATAAAATCCATACTTTTACGCCCCCTCTGTTCTATCCTGTTTTCTAACTCACCGTTTTATATAATTTCGCTTTAATGGTATTTATATCGTTTCCCTTATTGTAATAATACTATTTTTTTCTTCATTAATCTTTAGGACTATATCTCTATTTTCGAGTAGCATAAAAACTCCTTTTGTCGTATTGTATTCGTAATGAGCAATCTCATGCCCCAATGCATATTTAAGCTCAAAGTCTTTATATTTTTCCAGATTCCTGTCATATTCAGTTTTTATATCAGATATTGCTTCTTATACTTGCCATATCCCAGCATAAATTCCCCTCCCCTTTATGTATATATTACCATATATGGTAAATATCTGAATGCTTAAAACTAAAACCTGTATTATAACATGTACATATAGAAGGTGGTATAAAGTTCTATTATTTGTCCAATTTGTATATAAAAATTTAAATACCTACACTCTCTTTCTATTAAAACCTATATACCTGTATTCAGGCTTTTCCTCGCCAAAAATCCAGTATCTCAAATAATCATCAAGCAAAATTGCAGGTAAGGATAGAAAAAACCATAGTATGCTAAACATCAGGCAAATCTGGCCCATAAAGTTAAACCTTAGGCTGCTGTAATCCCAAATATTGAGCCCAAGCCATATATTAAAAACCAATCCAAAAACAAGTTCCAATGAAGTAATTATTATAGCTGCTATAAACTGCTGTATTATTAAAGGCATATTTGATGTAATGCTTATTTCATTTATTAATCCTACTAGAATAAAGCATATTCCTCCAAGCATAAACATTGTAAAATGCGAATAACCTCTCCACAGAACTTCAAGAATGTAATACAGATTGCCACCTATTATCAGTAAAACTAAGTACTTTTTTATATGCCTCATTTTCATCTTCCTTAAACTATAGTGTAATTGTAACTATAGTTTAAATAGTTGTATCCAAAATATTCATATGGAAAAATGGCAATAAAAAACAGAAAATCCTTTCATTTGAAGGATTTTCTGTTTTTTTATACTCATTTATCTTTTGTATCCTATTATAGATTTATCTTTTGGAATTTATATTAACTTATCATTTGTTGCCATTACTCAGCCTTTTTAAACTTCTCTCCTGATGCACCGCAAATTGGGCATTTGTCAGGAATTTCCTTTCCTACATATCCACAGTATGGGCATAGATAGTATTCACTGTCTACATCCTTCCCGGATTTTACTGCTTCCAGTGCTTCTTTATATAGATTTGCATGAACCTCTTCAACTAATCCAATGTTCTTAAACAGTTTTGCTATTTTTTCATCACCTGCACTGTTTGCATTCTTTTCAAACTCAGGATACATTTCCTTGAACTCATAAGTTTCCCCATTAATGGCATCTTCCAGATTTGATGCAGTATCATTAAGCTTACCAGCAGCTTTAAACTCTGTAAAAGCGTGTATCTGTTCTGCTTCTGCAGCAGCCCTGAACAACTTGGCAACATTTTTATATCCATCTTCTTCTGCCTTTTTAGCATATAGAAGATATTTTCTGTTTGCCTGTGATTCTCCTGCAAATGCATCCATTAAACCCTTTAGTACCTTATCATCCATCTAATGTACCTCCTTTATGTAATCAGGTAGTATAAAATTTATATACTCATATATACCATAAATTTAAGGTTTTAAACTAAAAATATCAGGGATAATTTCTGGTATTATAAATTCCCCTTTAATCCTATTTCTTCTGCTACTTTTTGCATTCCCTTAATGGTTTCTTCAATTACCTTGTCCAATTCCATTCCCAGCATTTCAGCACCTTTTTCAATAACAGTCCTATCTACACCTGCAGCAAAACTACTCTGCTTCCATTTTTTCTTAACAGATTTTGGAGTCATATCCAATATGCTTTTGCTTGGCCTTACCAGAGCTGTTGCAGAAATGAGCCCTGTTAATTCATCAATAGTATATAACACCTTCTCCATAGTTTCCTTAGGCTCCACATCTGAACATATACCCCATCCATGGCTTACAATCGCCCTGATAAAATCCTCTGGCCAATTTCTTTCAGTTAGAATCTGCTCTGTTTTCTTACAGTGTTCCTCTGGGTACATTTCAAAATCTAGGTCATGCACAAGCCCTACTATTCCCCACTTTTCTATGTCCTCTTCACCCATTAACTCTGTAAAGTGTTTCATAACTGCTTCTACGGAAAGAGCATGTTTAATGTGGCTCTCATCCTTGTTAAATTCCTTTAAAAGCTCAAAGGCTTCTTCTCTGGTTGGTCTATAACAACTCAAATTTAGCATCCCCTTTCTCATAAGTTAGTAATTGACAATATTATTTAAATTATATCAGAAAATTCATGGATTTATAATATTAAAAATTGATCCTCACCTTCCTATCATAATATTTAAATCCATTATGTTATCTTCCAGTTGAATTAATATGTTTTTCAGTGAATCATATTCCTTCTCCAAAAGCTTATCCTTCAGCAACTCTTCCTTTCTGGTATTTAAAGCCTCCAACTGGTTCCTTAAGTCAGCTAATTTTTCTTCAATGCTCCTTCTTAACATTTCAGTTGCAAGGTCCTTGCCTTTAGTTATGCTTACATGTTGCTTTTCTATAGTAACTACATCTCCTAACTTAGGAATTACTGTTTCAATATTCAGCTTCTCCTCTATTAATCTAGAAAGGGCTGATGTTGATTCCTCTTCTCCATGAACTACAAATACTTTTGTCGGCTTTTTCTTAAAATTGCTGACCCAGTTAATCAGAGTCTTCTGATCCGCATGGCCTGAAAATCCCTGTAAATTAAGCACTTCTGCCTTTACAGCAACTTCCTCTCCTAATATCTTAACCTTTCTGGCTCCATTCAGTATTATTCTTCCTAAAGTACCTTCTGCCTGATAGCCTACAAATACTATGCTGTTTCTTGCATCCCAGATATTATGCTTAAGGTGGTGCCTGATTCTGCCTGCATTAGCCATACCGCTTGAAGAGATAATAACCTTTGGATACTTATTCTTATTTAATGCCATTGATTCATTTTGATCAGTAACATATCTTAAATTAGAGAATTTAAACGGATTATCTCCACCAAGTATCAATCTCTTTGCTTCACTGTCAAATGTACTGGAATGCCTTTGAAATACTTCTGTTGCAGCCACAGCCATGGGGCTATCTACATAAATTGGTATTTTCAGATATTCTTCCAGCTCTTTATTTTCATAGTATTTGTTAAGCCCATATATAATCTCCTGGGTTCTTCCAACAGCAAAGGAAGGAATAATAACGCTTCCTCCTCTATGAGCAGTTTTATTGATTATATCAATAAGCTTTTCCGCACTTTGATTATACTCATCATGCAATCTATTTCCATAAGTTGATTCCATTATTAAATAATCAGCATCATCAATAAATTCCGGATCCCTTATTATTGGCCTGTTTGGCATTCCCAAATCTCCTGAATATACAAGCTTAAGCTCGTCATTCCCATCCTTAATCCATAGCTCTACAATAGAAGAGCCTAACATATGTCCTGCATCCATAAACCTTATTTTAATATCATCCTCTATGGCAATCCTCTGTCCATGTAGGTATGTTTCAAAAATTTTCAAGCTGAGTTCAGCATCATCAACGGTATACAAAGGCTCTATTGGCTCCTTGCCTGCTCTTATTCTCTTTCTGTTCTCCCACTCTACATCGGATTCCTGTATTTTAGCAGAATCCAACAGCATTATCCTGCATAGGTCATAAGTGGCTTTTGTAGAGATTATCTTCCCTTTGAATCCTTCCTTAACTAATTTTGGTATCCTTCCACTGTGGTCAATATGGGCATGGGACAGTATTAGATAGTCAATTTCCGCCGGATTATAGGGAAATGGCTCATAGTTTAGCCTTTCTAGCTCCTTTCCGCCTTGAAACATGCCGCAATCCAATAAAATTTTATGTCTATCTGTGGTAATCAGAAAATTAGAACCAGTTACCACATTTGCAGCACCACAAAACTTAATATCCATATTTACACCTCCAGGGCTAATCATCTAAAACTATTATTTCATTTTTGCACTATATTGTAAATATAGCCTAAAATCAAAATATTTAATATATTTGACAAAAATAATAACGTAAAAATGTTTACATTTTAACTGCTTTATGTTAATATAGTATTAAACCAAGGAAGAAATAATGGGATAGAAAAGGTTGAGGACTGTGAAGAATCTTAATTTAGGCCAAAATCTAAAAAAAATAAGAAAGGATTTAAATTTAAAACAACAGGATATTGCCGGAGAAGATGTTACAAGAAACCTGATAAGCCTAATGGAGAATAACAAGACTCCTATTTATCATAATGTTGCCAATATCATATCAAAGAATATCAATGCCATTTTGGCTAAAAGAGGAGAAGATATCTATATACAAGCTGAAGACATATTAAACCCTGAAAGATATGAATCCAGAAGAATAGCCAACAAGTATGTTGAAAAATTAAAGAAACATTTGGAAGAAAAAAACTATGAGCTGAAAATTGAAGAGCTGAATGAAATTGAAAACTTCCTGAACAGATGGGGCTTTATAGATAAAAAAGTAAAAATATATGAACTTTTAGGCGATATTTTTTACAATGCAAGTGACTTAAACAGAGAATATTACTACTACATAAAGGCGCTGGAAGTTTCTTATGAATATCCAAATATGAAAGAAAGGTACAAGCTTATTTTAAAGCTTGTATATAACTGCATTATTACAAGAAAATATCATGAGGCCATTAGGCTCTGCGATTTTGCCATAACAACACAGGAAGACCTTACAGAAAAATACAAAGGGATATTCCATTATAATTCCGCTTTATCCTATTATTACCTTGGAGATTTTTATAAAGCTTTGGACCATATTATCTATGCAAAATTCTATATAGCTTTTGACGATTATAGAGAAATGCGAAGAATATTAATGCTGGAAGGCGTATGTAATTCTGAAATCAAAAACTTTGATGGCGCATTGAGGGTTTTTAATAAACTGTTGGCGATAATAAATGAAAATGATATTGAAGAAATGTGTATGTCATATACAAATATACTTCGAATATTTGTTGATAAGAATGAAAAGGAGAAAGTAATAGAATACCACAATAAGATTCTGGAGTATTTGCCTAAAATTGATGAACACTCAGACTACTTTGTGCAGCTATTGCTTTCTATTGCTAAAACATATAAATATCTTGGAAATCTGAATTCCTATGAGGAATACTTAGTTAGAACCCTGACCTTATCCTGCGAAATTAAAGAGGAAAATTCATTTACACATAGCATGTCTCTTTTGCTTGATTTTTATATGGAAAATGAGGATTATGAAAAGATAGAAAATCTATTAAATAAATACGAGAATAATATTATTAACTTCCATATAGATGAAAAATTTGGTATAACACTAAAATTTATATATAGCCTAATTAATCAGGACAAAAACTGGGAAGCTAAATATTTAATTAAAAGACTATTGAAAAAGGAGGAGATTTGATATGAAGAAAAAAATTCTAGCTCTATTAACAATCATACTAATCTTAGTAAGCATTAGTACAGCTGTATTTGCAGGGGATCCAGGCGGCGGTATCAGTATACCACCTCCACCAATCAGAGATTCTATAGTAGATACTGAATAAATATAAGATAACCAAATACAAAAATTAAAAAACGAAAAAGTGTGGTTTACCACACTTTTTCGTTTTTTTATCCCTTTATATATGTTTCAACATCCTCACCATTTAATACCGCCTTTTTAAGTTTCCCCATATCCTTTGTATCTCCAAACAATATGCCTCCTACAAGCTTCCCATTCTTTGCAAACAGCTTATGGTGTTTACTGTCACTCTCTTTAGTTTCATATACCTTATCATAATCTTTAATATCGCCTACGGAGAAAACTTGAATATCTCCTAATTTCAACATTGTAAATGGTCTGGGCCAGGAATATTCCAGCTTTTCTCCAGCCATATTTGCTCCTGCCACCTTACCTTGTTCACTTGCAAGGGTCCATAACCCCATAACAGTTCCACTCATCTCAATTACATCACCGGCTGCATATATATTGTCTACATTTGTTTTCAAGTATTCATTTACTATAATCCCTTTATTGAAATTAATTCCTGTTTCTCTTATTAAATCCAGATTTGGCCTTACACCTATGGAATATATGATTCCATCGGTTTTTATCTGCCTTCCTCCATCTAGCAATGCTGTGCCATCATCCAGCACTTCCTCAACAGTCGAAGAAAGATATATATCAAATCCCTCATCTATTAATCTTTTCTCCAGCTTTCTACTGATTTCCTCATCCAGCTGCTTAACTAATAGATAAGGTGCAAATTCAACTATATTTACCTTTTTACCCAGATTCTTTATGCTCCAGGCTGCTTCAAGGCCTAATAACCCACCGCCTACTACGGTAACAGTCTGCCATTTTTCCAGGCAGTCCTTGAAATAGTATAAGTCGTCCAATGTCCTTAATGCAAGTATATCCTGATTTACTTTTACAGGTGGTACAAAAGGATGGCTTCCAGTTGCAATTAATAGCTTTTCATATCCAACCTGCTCCCCTTTGGATAGAAACACAGTATTGTTTTCTACATCAATTTTTTCCACATTACGATTTAGCTCTACCTGAATGTTCTTTTCTTCATACCAGTTACTTTTATTTACTAAAACATCCTCAACTTTCATATCCTTACACAAGCCTTCTGTAAGCCTTGGCCTGTAATATGTTAAATATGGCTCCTTTGAAATCATCAAAATGCTTCCATCATTATCCCTCTTTCTTATTTCCTTTGCAGCTGATAGCCCTGCAATTCCATTCCCAATTATAAGATATTTAACTTGTCTCATATTATACCTCCAACAAATTTTATTTGTAATAGTATTTACCCATAATAGTTAAATAAAACACAAAAAGAACCTGAAAATTTATCAGGTTCTTTTGACATCTATCTTTCAGTTTTAACTTCTAGCCATAGCTCATCATAAACGCTTAACATATCCTTCATATCACGGAATATTTCAGTATTTTTCAATATTTCCTTGGATGGATAAGCCACTTGGCTATTTCTTATTTCCTCAGGTAAAAGTTCCTGAGCAGCAACATTTGGAGTGGAATATCCTATATACTGTACATTTCTTGCTGCTATATCAGGCCTGTTCAGAAAATTTATAAACTGCTCTGCTAATTCCTTATTTTTAGCATTTTTAGGGATTACCATATTATCAAACCATATATTTGTCCCTTCCTTTGGATAGACATACTCCAGGTTTTCATTTTCCCACATCATGGCAACAGCATCCCCAGACCAAACTACAGCTAGAGCTGCTTCTTCAGCAACCATCAACTGCTTAACATCATCGCCTACATATGCATATACCAAAGGCTTTTGTTTAATAAGCTCATTCTTTGCCTCTTCCAGTTCATTTAAATCCCTTGTGTTCATGGAATATCCCAGCCTCTTCAAGGAAACTCCAATTGAATCCCTTTGGCTGTCCAGCATCAATATCTGACCTGCATATTTTTCATTCCACAGTATATCCCAGCTATCCACTACATCATCAACCATAGTCTTATTGTAAAGTATTCCAAATGTTCCCCACATATATGGCACAGAATACTTATTGCCTGGATCAAAATCAAGGTCTAAATATTCTTCACCAATGTACTTAATATTTGGTATGTTGTCCTTATTTATCTCTGCCAATAGTCCCTCACTTATCATTCTCTCAATCATATAATCAGAAGGAAATGCTACATCATAGCTGGTTCCTCCCTTTGCTATGCTTACATACATATCCTCATTTGTAGCAAATGTATTGTAATTTACCTTAACGTTAAACTCCTCTTCAAAGTCTTTAATTACATCAGGGTCTATATAGTCCCCCCAGTTGTAGACATTCAGTATAGGCTTATCATTGCAGCCAATAATAGCAAGGCTAATTGCTGAAATCAATAGTATAAGCATTGAAACTTTTAAACCTTTTTTCATATGACCCCACCTCTCTTTTTAATACTCTTTTCCTGTTTTCTGTTAATGTATAACAGCATTAACAGTAATACTAAAAACATTATTGTTGTAAGCGCATTTATCACAGGATTTATTCCCCTTCTGGCCATAGAGTAAATCTCTATGCTTAAATTTGTAACTCCTGCACCTTTATTGAAAAAGCTAATAACAAAATCATCTATGGACAAAGTAAAAGCTATCAGTGCGCCGGTAAATATTCCAGGCATAATCTCAGGTATTACTACCTTTCTTAAGGCATACATAGGCGTTGCACCCAAATCCATTGCTGCTTCAGCCAAATGCTTGTTCATCTGTTTCAACTTAGGCAGTATGGATAATATAACATAAGGAATGCAGAATGTTATATGTGACAACAGCATTGTAACAAACCCAAACTCTATTCCAATAAACTTAAACAATGTCATCAGTGATACTGCAGTTACTATATCTGGATTCAACACAGGCAAATAGTTTAAATTAAGTATTACCTTTTTACCTATGCCATTTATGCCATGAATGCCTATAGCAGCAATCGTTCCTATTATAGTTGAAATAATTGCAGACAGTATTGCTATGCCAATTGTATAATATAGAGCCTTTAGGACGTTGGAATCCTTAAAAAGCTCAACATACCATTTTAACGTAAAACCGCTCCATCTACCTCGTGATTTTGAATCGTTAAAGGAAAATACTATTAACACTATAATGGGAGCATATAGAAATAACAGCGTCAACCATAGATAGATTTTCTTGATAATTCTAATTACCATAAGCCCCCACTCCCTTCTTTCTGGGTATCAAACTTGGATGTTATAGCCATAGTGATCAGTATAAATACCATCATGATAATTGAAATGGCAGAGCCAAAATGCCAGTCTCCTACCCACAGGAACTGCTGCTCAATAAGGTTGCCTATAAGCATGTATTGTCCTCCGCCCAGAAGCCTTGATATTACAAAGGTACTTACAGCTGGCATAAATACCATTGTAATGCCTGTTATAATACCAGGTATACTTAAAGGCAGTATTATTCTAGTAAATATCTGAAACTTATTTGCACCTAAATCCTCTGCAGATTCAATTAAGCTATTGTCTATCTTTACCAGCACAGAATATATAGGCAGCACCATGAAAGGCAAGAAGTTATAAATCATACCCAGCAATACTGCCCCATCATTATACAGCAAATCAAGTGGCTTAAATCCCAAAAACTCTATGATGAAATTGATAACTCCGTTTTTACCCAGCAGTGTCAGCCATGCATAAGTTCTTAACAAGAAATTCATCCACATAGGCATTACAAATAGAAAAATCATGGTATTCCTTTTAGAGGGCTTTTCTTTGGCAATTATAAGGGCAACAGGATAGCCTAGTATCAGTGTAAGGACAGTTGACTCCAAAGCCAGCTTTACAGATATCCACAAAACATTTAAATACTTTGAATCCAAAAATTTCCTGAAATTGCTTATGGTAAAATTCAAGTCCTCCAAATCTCCATCAGTAAAAGAATACAGGAGAACCAAAGCCAGCGGAACTACTATAAATACCGCAATCCATACAACATATGGGTAGGAGAGGACTTTCAGCTTCATCTTTCCTTCACCTTCTTCATTACATGTATGTTTTCAGGGGCTACTCTCATTCCTATTTCGGTTCCTACAGGCTTCATTATAGTTGAATGAATCTTCCAGTCAGCTTTTCCATTGGAAACAATCATTTCGTAATGAACTCCCTTAAAGGTTACTGAACTTACAACTCCTGTAAATTGCCCTTCTTCAGGTGTGGTAATCTCCAAATCCTCTGGCCTTATTACTACATCTATTTTCTCTCCTTTAGCAAATCCCTTATCTACACATTTAAATACCTTTCCTGCAAACTCCACAACAAAGTCCTCATGCATGATTCCATCAACAATATTGCTCTCACCAATAAATCTTGCTACAAAGGCATTTTTAGGCTCATTGTATATGTCAACAGGGGTACCAATCTGCTGTATTACTCCTTTATCCATAACAACAACAGTATCAGACATGGTCAATGCCTCTTCCTGGTCATGGGTTACATATATGAAGGTTATTCCAACCCTTTTCTGCATATTTTTAAGCTCAGTCTGCATCTCTTTTCTAAGCTTTAAATCCAGCGCTCCCAAAGGCTCATCCAATAAAAGCACCTTAGGTTCATTTACCAAAGCCCTTGCAATGGCAACCCTTTGCTGTTGCCCTCCGCTTAACGACTGAATGGAGCGCTTTTCAAACCCCTGAAGATTAACAAGCCTTAGCATTTCACTCACTCTTCTGGATATCTCATCCTTTGGCAATCTCTTTATATTAAGTCCAAAAGCTACATTTTCAAATACATTCATATGAGGAAACAGCGCATATTTTTGAAATACGGTATTAATCTGCCTTTTATAAGGGGGTACATTGGTAATATCTTTCCCTTCAAAAATAACCTTACCTTCCGTAGGTTGTTCAAATCCTCCAATTATCCTCAGAGTAGTAGTTTTGCCGCATCCACTGGGTCCCAATAGCGTTAAGAATTCATTTTTTCTTACATATAGATTAAGGTTATCCAGGACTTTAACTCCATCATACTCCTTTGAGATAGACTTTAAGTCAATAATACAGTTTTTTTCCATTACATTTACCCCCCTCCAATATTCATACATGCTAGAAGCTAGGTGGTGTGCTTACCCAAATGACAACAGCCTTGCTTTTCCCTGCATTTGCTATATAGTGATTGTAATTTGCCTTAAAGTAAAAGCTTTCTCCTTTTTTCACCTTGTATTTTTCCTTACCCAGATATACATATATGCTCCCTTTAAGCACATATCCGAATTCCTCACCTTCATGAGGCGAAGTCTCCTTTGTGCGGCCTCCTGGTTCCAATTCCACAAGTATTGGCTCCATTGCATTCTTTTGAGCATTGGGTATTATCCATTTTAATGTGTATTTATAATCCTCATTTTCAGTTATAAACACATCTTCTTCCTTGAATACAACTTTTTCATCTTCTATCTCATTGAAGAAATCACGCAAGTTAGTTCCCAGACCTTCCAGTATATCGCGTAAAGTTGCTATGGAAGGTGAAGTTAAATCCCTTTCAACCTGAGAAATAAACCCCTTTGTAAGCTCACATCTTTCAGCAAGCTCTTCCTGGGTCAATGAATTCTGAATTCTAAGACGCCTAATTTTTTTCCCGATCTCCACAATTATCCTCCTCAATAGATTTGAGTATACTAAACTTTTTGTTTAAAACTACTAAACCAATAATTAACACTATAACATTATAAGCAAAAATTCACAAAAAAGTCAATACATTTTAGAAAATATTATTTTGCCCTGCAGCTTTGTGTTTTTCAGGTGTGTAGCGCCTCATCCCCTATTTTTTGTTTAATATATAGTTTCTTTTTGCTTAATAAAAAAAACCAGTGAATTCTCACTGGCCTTTTACTTTTTTTTGCTATGGATTATTATAGTAACAATCAGCAATATTAAGGCTGTCAGTACAATGGCACCGCCTGATGCCAAATCCAGATAGTAGGATGCAATCAATCCAATGACTACTGAAATAACTCCAAACAGAATGGAATACATTAATCCTGACTTGAAACTATTTGCAATTATTAAACTTGCTGCCACAGGAAGTACCATCAGGGATGATATTAAAAGAACCCCTACTATCCTCATGGATATTGCCACAGTTACTGCCACAAGAACTGAAAAAAATAAGTTTAAGGACTTAACGGGAACTCCTGCCAAATAGGCACTTTCTTCATCAAAAGCCATATAAAAAAGCTTCTTGTATAATATGAAAACTGTTATTAGAATAACCACTCCCAGACCAATAACCAGTATTATTTCATCTGTATTTACTAAAGACAGGCTTCCAAATAAATAGGATAAGATACCTTGAGTATTTCCTAATGATAATAATACGGAAGCCAATCCAACACCGGCTGATAAAACTATTGATAGTGACAGTTCTGCATAGTTTTCATATTTTCTTCTTAATCCTTCTATACCAAAAGCAGCAATTATTGCAAATATGATAGCAGTATATACTGGATAGGTGTTGGTAATCATTCCAAAGGCAGCTCCTGAAAGGGCTACATGGGATAGGGTATCCCCTATAACAGACTGCCTTCTTAATACCAGAAAATACCCTACTGTAGGAGCAATCATTGCAATTATTATTCCCATAATAAAGGACCTTCTCATGAAATCATAGTAAAACATAAGTCCCCCTCCTAGTGCTGATGGTACAACATATTCATGTTTTCTCCATACATTATATCTAAGCTGATATTCCTGTTAATTTTCAAATCATGCTCATAAACCTTACCATTTGCCAAGCAAAATACCCTGTTTACTTTTTGAGATATCACTCCTATATCATGGGATACCATAACCAAAGTTATATTATATTCCCTGTTGAGCTTATCCAATAGATTATAGAATTTATTCTGAGACTCCAAATCCACTCCTACCAGAGGTTCATCCATGAATAGAATTTCAGGATTATTGACCAGGGCTCTTGCAATGAATACCCTTTGCTTCTGTCCCCCGGACAGATTCCCTATTTTTCTCTTCTTAAAGCCATCCATCTCCACGGTTTTTAATACTTCATCTATTCTTTTATGATTCTTCCTCCTGAACCTTCCTCTTAAGACTTCATTTGCATACAGATTTGCAGCTATTACCTCTTCAACTGTAGCTGGAAACATATTGTTGAATTCCCTTGCAGTTTGGGATAGGTAGCCAATTCTTTTGAATTCGTTAAAGCTCTCAATAGGCTTGCCAAATAGCTCAACAGTGCCTGAATCTGCCTTTAAAAGCCCTACCATTAGTTTTAGAAGGGTACTCTTGGCAGAGCCGTTTGCGCCTATGATCCCAACAAAATCGCCTTTTTCAATAGATAAGCTTACATCATCCAGTACCTTATTGCTGCCATAGCTAAAGCTCATATTTTTGATGTTTACAATTTTTTCCTTCATATTATTTCACCAGCGCTTCTTTAAGGTTTTCCAAATTCTCCTCCATAATGGAAATATAATCCTTTCCCCTTTCCATCTCTTCTTCAGTTAACCCTTCAATGGGATTTAAAACAAGGGTTTTAAGATTCGTTTCCTCTGCAATGGTTTCTACAGTCTTTGGGCTTGCCATGGATTCCAAGAATATATATTCATAGTTTTTATCCTTTGCCAGATCAATAATATCAGCAATGGTCCTTGGGCTGGGCTCCTGATCCGGGCTTATGCCTGCTACAGGTATTTGCTTAAACCCATACCTTTTTGCCATATATCCAAAAGCATTGTGAGATACTATTATGGTATCCATTTTTTTATCCCTAAGCTCTTCATAATACCTTTTATCCAGTAATTCCAACCTGTTTTTTAAAGTTTCATAGTTTTCTTCATAGGATTCTTTGTTATTTGGATCCAGCTCAATGAACCTATCCTTTATAACCTTACCAATCCTTATCATGTTTTCAGGGTCCAGCCATAAATGTGGGTCGGTGACTCCATCCTCCACTATAAGGTTACAGTATTGGCTGGCATTAATTGCTATTTCCTCATCAACAACAGAACCTACTATTTTGTCTATCCAGCTTTCAAAATTAGCTCCATTATATATTAAAACCCGTGCTTCACTTAGATCCTTAAGCTGATTTATGGATGGCTCATAATCATGGGGTTCAACTCCATGGGGTATTATGGTTTTAAGCTCTATATTGTCCCCTCCAATTTCATGGGCTAAAAAATACAATGGATAAAAGGATGCATATACCAGTGGCTTTCCCTTGTTATCCATTGATGCATTTTCATTTTTGGCACATCCAGTAAATACAATTGCTAATATAGCTATAATTATAATAAGTTTTTTCATTGGTATCTCCTTCCTTTACCATTTACCTCCTGCTCCGCCGCCTCCGGACCTTCCGCCACCACCTCTGCTCCTTCGGCTGCTACTACCCCTGTAGCTACCTCCATATCCGCGACCTCGTAGAAATATGGAATACGTCAAGAATCCATTGAAGAGCCTAAAGTCTATAATGAGGAATACTATTATTCCAATGATAATAAGAATTCCCTTTATTCCTTGAAAAAAGCCAGTATACCCTTCATATTCTCCTATATAGTACAAATCCTCATTTATGTTTTCCCTATCAAGCGTAATGCCATATTCCTCTTCTACCTCACGGATTATTTCATTAAATCCGGAAATTATGCCATCCTGATAATTATCTTCCTGAAAATAAGGAATAATTGAATCCTCGATTATCCTTCCAACCTTGCTGTCAGGCAATGGCCCTTCAAGGCCGTATCCTACCTCAATCCATATCTCTCTTTCATTTGGAGCCACAAGCATCAAAAGGCCATTGTCATATTCCCTGCTTCCTATTCCCCACTTTTCAAATAGCTTCACGGCAACAAGCCTTATATCCTCACCGTCAAGGGAATTCAAACTGACAACCACTATCTGGGCACCAGTTTTTTTATTTAGCTCTTCATTGGTTTTAATTATATACTCCTCAGCTTCGTTATCCAATAAATTGGCTTCATCATATACATAAAAGTAGAAGCTGGGCTCAGGAATATTGATATCAGCTGCATAGCTTATGGTGCTATTGAGTACTACAACTAAGAATAACAATAGTATACATGTTCTCTTCATGATAATCACCTAGAAATTGACTTCTGGTACTTTCATATCCTGTTCATCTATTTCAAAATACTGCTTTGCTTCAAATCCAAATATTCCCGCTATTATATTTGTTGGAAATCTTCTTATGGTTTTATTGAACTCTTCAACGGCTTCGTTATATCTCATCCTCTCTGTAGCAATTCTGTTCTCTGTACCTGCCAGTTCATACTGTAGCTCTGAAAAATTCTGGTTTGCCTTTAACTCCGGATAGTTCTCAACAACTACATACAGATTGGACAAAGCCCTTTCAAATTCAGCATTTGCTTCAGCATATTCACTTGGAGTGTTAGCCCTATTAAAGCTTGACCTGGCTTCAGTAATCTGTGTCAAAACTTCCTCTTCATGTGCAGCATATCCTTTTACCGTTTCTACTAAATTTGGTATTAGATCAGCTCTGCGCTTCAGCTGATTTTCAACTTGTGCCCAGGCACCGTTTACCTTTTCTTCCATTCCAACCAGAGTATTGTACCTTCCAATCAATAGTCCTCCAATTGCTATGACTACAACTATTAAAACTATTAACCAGCGTGCTCCTTTCATCATTATACCCTCCTTTTATTTACATAGTATATACCATATTATACCACAATATATCCATATTTCTAAAATAATAGCTGGGAACTTCCCAGCTACATCTATTCTATATCATATATAGACAGGCTTTCCAGCGCTTTATTAACAAGCCCGTCAACATCAATGTTTTCCTCTGACCTTTCAATATCCTCAAGCCTTGGCTTTGTTACAGGATGCTTAGGCAAGAACAGAGTACAGCAGTCATCATAAGGAAGTATTGATGTTTCATATGTTTCAATATCCTTTGCAATATCTATTATCTGTACCTTATCCATTCCAATTAAAGGCCTAAGCACAGGAATATCAACAGATGCATTTGTTACATTTATTCCCTGTATGGTCTGGCTGGCTACCTGTCCTAGGCTTTCTCCGGTAATCAGCGCATCAATACCATTATCCCTTGCAATTCTTTCAGCAATTCTCATCATGAACCTGCGGGATAATATGGTCATCTCATCCTCAGGGCACTTTTCACTTAATTCCTTCTGTATGTTCAGTATGTTTACGCTGTACATTCTGATTCTCCCAGCATATAGGGACAATATTTTAGCAAGCTTTTTTACCTTTTCCTCTGCCCTTTCGCTGGTAAATGGATAACTGTGAAAATGCACAGCACTTATTTCAACACCTCTTTTTGCCATTAAAAATCCTGCAACGGGACTGTCTATACCTCCGGATAGCAGTAAAAGCCCCCTTCCATTGGTTCCCAGGGGCAGTCCTCCATAAGCCTTTATCCTGTCTGTATAGACATATACATTTTGCTTAATATCAATATATACGTATATGTCCGGGTTGTTTACGTCTACACTGAAGCCCTCTGTATTCTTCAATATAACTGCTCCCATTTTCCTTGAAAACTCAGGTGATGTAATAGGAAAGTTTTTATCCACCCTGTGAGTTTCAACTTTAAAAGTCTTTGCATCCTTTCTTTTCTTTACATAATCCATTATCTTCAATACAGCCTGTTCTATATCATTAATATCCTTGCCTGTTCTTAAACAAGGGCTTATATATACAATGCCAAAAACCTTTTTCATCCTGTTTATAATCTTTTCAAAGCTATTCTCATCCGTTTCAATGTAAATTTTTCCCTGCTCCTTGTATATTTTCTCATAATGTAACCCATGCATGGCCCTTCTTACATGGGATACCAGTTTATCTTCAAAGTACCTCCTATTTTTCCCTTTCAGTGCTACCTCTCCAAGGCTCAGGCTTATTACTCTATCCATTATATCACCTCATAGTTATTCGTCTTATGTCCTTCACAGATTCCTTAAGCACTTCAACAGTATAATCTATATCCTCTTCCGTAATTCTATAGGAAAAGCAAAATCTAATAGCCCCTTCTATCTCTATATCATTAAGCCCAATTTCCTTGAGCACCCTGCTTTGCTTTGAGCTTCTGGATGAACAGGCTGATGCAGTTGATACATATATGCCTTTGTTTTCCAGATAGTGTAAAAGCACCTCACCTCTTACATGTTTGAAGGACACGTTTAATATATAGGGGGAAGAGTTTTCTCCAGGAGGGGTATTTATTCGAATATGGTCTATTTCCTCCTTAAGCCTTTTTATGAAGTACGATTTAATCATACCCACCTTTTCCTGTTCCTTATCAAAATTTTTATTCAGTATCTCAACAGCTTTGCCTAAACCTATTATACCCGGCACGTTTTCAGTACCTGAGCGCAATCCCCTTTCCTGATTTCCACCAAATATAATTGGATTAATCTTTAATCTGCTGTCTACAAATAAGGCTCCAATTCCTTTAGGTCCATATACCTTATGGCCGCTTATGGAAAATGTATCAATTCCCCAATCCTTTATATTCAATCTTATCTTTCCAAAGGCCTGAACTCCATCCACATGTAACAGTGCCTTTGAATTCTTCTTCCTAACAATATCCTTTATCTTCCATGTAGGCTGAATGCTTCCTATTTCATTGTTAACCTGCATTACTGAAATAAGGATGGTATCCTCCCTTATGGCATTTTCCAATTCCTCAAGGGAAATTATTCCACGCTCATCAACCTTAAGATAGGTTACCTCATATCCCTGTTTCTCGTAAAAGCTGTATATATTTGAAACGGAAGGATGCTCAATTGATGTTGTAATAATATGCTTTCCGTTTCTGCTAAATTTTCGGATAATGCTCTGTATAGCTATATTGTTGCTTTCAGTGCCTCCTGATGTAAAAAATATCTCATCTTTGCTGACATTTAAAAAATCAGCAATGCTTTCCCTGGCGCTTTCAATCCTCTTTTCTGCCATAAGGCCTAGCCTGTGAAGGGAGGAAGGGTTTCCATACTCCTCCCTTAATGCATATACCATTTCCTCAACTACTTCCTCCCTTGGCTGGGTAGTAGAACAATTATCCAGATATACTTCCAAAATATCACCTCATCTATTAATAGCCTAAATCCTCATCAACAATGTATATAATTATTTCAGTTCCCGTTGGATTTTTATGTAATACTACTTCCGCTTTGCACATTCTATCAGGTGAATCACAATCATTGCATTTTCCTGTAAATCTGCATGGGGTATTTGTATTCAGCCTCTTTGCATTTAATGGTGCAGCCACATTTCTAATTCTTTCCCTGGCTTCATTATAGTCTTTACATATTTTGTTCCTACCTGCAATTACATATACCCTTTTATGACCAAAAATCATTGAAGATACCCTGTTTCCCGTTCCATCCATATTCACCAGCTTTCCATCCAGTGTAAGTGCGTTGGTGCTGGTCATATACACGTCTGTATTAACAGCACTGTCCAAGGCTGCACGCCTGTCATCTGCTTTCCAGTGCCAGTATATTTTATTTCCTCTATTCTTAAACTCATCATACAGACCTAACTCGTTTAAAGTAACTGAACCTCCAAATGCAATTGATTCATCAAGCCCTACTTCTTTTAACAGGGCTTCCTTTACCTCCTGTCTATTTGAAAATATTTTTACTTTAAAGCCATTTGCAACCAAACTGTTCTTTGCCAATAGCAATTTATTATCCATCTATAATCCCCCTTTCAATTCTTCATAAACATTATACAAGATTTAATAGCTATGTAAAAGTAAAATTACTTCAAAAAAATTTAATAATAGGTGTTGCAAAATTTGTCGTAATTTGTTATACTTTATAAGTGGTTATCCCCCTGGTAACCTCAAATAAGATCTCTATTCCCAATACCCCTTTTGAACGGTTTATTTACATCCACTATGGATGGGAGGCTCCATAATTGGAGCCTTTTCTTTTTTGTCCATTTTTTCATATATGTGGTAAAATTAAAGTATGAAATAAAAAGGAGGCATATATATGGGCAATCGAAACAAAGTTGCAATAATATTTACCGGGGGAACCATATCCATGAAAATCGATCCAAGGATTCATGCCGCAATTCCAGCCCTGACTTCAGAAGAGATAATGGCAATGGTCACAAATATAGAAAAATTCGCAGATATTGAAATTATAAACTTTTCCAACCTTCCAAGCCCCCATATTACACCGGATATGATGATGGACCTGTCACGCTTGGTAAAGAAGACCATTGAAAGAGAGGATATTACAGGTGTTGTAGTCACCCATGGAACTGACACCCTTGAGGAAACCGCTTACCTGTTGGACCTGACCATAAGTTCGGAAAAGCCCATTATTGTGGTAGGAGCCATGAGAAACAGTTCTGAGCTGGGATACGACGGCTCAAGCAACTTATCTGCCGCAATATGTACAGCCATATCACCAAATGCAAGAAACAAAGGAGTACTGGTGGTAATGAACAACGAAGTAAATGCTGCCAGTGAAGTTACAAAGACCAACACCCTATCCCTTGACACCTTTAAGTCCCCTGAATTTGGCCCTCTAGGAATAGTAGACAATGATGAGGTAATATTCTACAGGGATATACTTAAAAAGGAACACATAAATACTGACAGAATCGAGAATAAAGTAGGCCTTATAAAATGCGCTCCAGGCATGGAATCAGATATACTTGATTTCTACATAAACAGCGGATATAAGGGAATTGTGATAGAAGCCCTGGGAAGGGGAAATGTACCTCCTAAGATGGTAGATGGAATCAGAAGGGCCATAGAAAACAACATTCCTGTAGTAATGGTTTCAAGATGTCCAACAGGGCGTGTACTGGATACATACGGTTACGAAGGTGGAGGAAAGCACTTAAGGGAACTGGGAGTCATATTTGGTGGAGATAAGCCGGGACAAAAGGCAAGAATAAAGCTTATGCTGGCTTTGACAGTTACAGACAACATGGATGAAATAAGAGGGTTTTTCGAGCAAAAATTATAATAGATGTTACATCAAGTAACATCTATTTTCCTATAAACCTTCTGAAGAACCCTCTGCTCCTGAATGTAAGGTATTCCTCTATGTCATCCAGCCTTTCATTGATAACATCAATTGCTTTTGACTCCTCTCCATTCTTAAGCCTTTCCTCAAGTTTTTCTATCCTATTGTTTAATTTATCTATGGATTCATGTATTTTTTCCAGTTCCATTATAATATCCTCAATCATATCTTTATCCTCGGCAAATCCCTGGGAAGCCTTAACAGGCTCTTTTTTTTTAAAGGTACAACCTCTATGTTATCCAGAGGTCCAAATCCTATAAAGCTTAAATCCTTGCTGAACTTACCAAAGGAATAGTTTAATATGATGCCTTCATCTTCAGCTATGCTGGAATACTTGTATCTTACAATATTGCTTTTCCTTGATTCCTTCCACAGGTAAATAGGGCTCCATGTTTCTCCATTATCATCACTGTATCTGCTTAATACCCTATCCAGCTCAACCCATGTTATCCATAATTTGTTGTCATAGTATATAAGTGTGGGATTTTCAGGCCCTTCATAATTGGATATTTCCTCTTCTATTTCCTTATTTACAAAGCCCTTTTCATATCTGTATCTTTCATATCTAACCTGCAGATTTCCCTCCTCATATTGACAATACACAAGGTGCAGCTTATTTTCCTTATATATCATGTCAATGTAAAGCTTATCTAGCCTATTGTCAGTAAGCTGTGTCCTCTCTTCCCAGGTCTTGCTTTCCAGGTTGAAATTTTTAATGAATATATGCTCTGAATCAGTGTAATCATAGTAAGATAATAGTATCTCCCCATCTGTTCTTAATATGCTCATGGGGTTCAGCAGTTCCCTTACCTTTATATCGTCTACCATATGTGTAATCCATTTGTCTTTTTCAAGATAATGATGATATATCCTGTATTTTCTCTCCTTCCCTGACAGCAGTGTAAAATAGAATACATGTGGTACTCCATCTATAACCAGCATGTTTAAATAGTATATTTCGGGCATTGGCTCTTCTGTAAGCTTTACACTTTCCATTTTTTCGTCCCTGATAATGGAAAATATTAAATCCATGGCCTTATCCTGATAGATAAGATAGATTATATCATTTCGGTCAATATATACATCATATTCCATATGTATGTCTTTTGCTACTTGTGCTTCAGTATTTTTCATGCTCTTCCTGTCAAAGTGGTACCTGATAATATTCCCCTCTGTAAGTCTAAAAAGGTCTATATTTCCCATTGAATCCCTAACCAAAGATACCTTGTCTGTATAATAGGCCATTTAATCACCACCCAAAGGAATTTCACTTAATATATATTATCCAGGATACTTAAATATTCCATTTTTAATGTGTAACAAGATAATTATGCACAGAATATAATAGCACTGAGACAAGGAAACATAACATCTATTGAAAGGGGGAAATTTAATGAGCACTAACCTGGAAAACGGAACTTTAGGGATTACAGATAGATGCTGTGAGGCAAACACTGGCTGTGAATGGGATGGTACTTTAAGAAAGGTAAGGACTGAACCTATATTTGTTCAGAAGGTATACGATGCAACTCTTGTAAATCTACAAGCTCTAACCAATAGCAACAATGTAAGGTTTTCACCAAACCTAGGCCCTAATGCAAGAATAGTAAGAGTTGTGGATATAAGGTGCAGAAAATTCTTCAATCCAGAAAATATAAATGACCCAAGAAATCTGATGATTGACCCTGAAACTCATCTTTCAGGAGGCAGCTTTGTAAAGGATGGAAAGGGTAAACCTGTAGAGGTAATCGGACCAGATGGATTAAGGTCAGAAAAGCTGATCTATGCAGATACCTCAGAATGTGATGAAGAAGGCAAAGGCACTCCTATATTCGGAACTCAGATAGTAAGAATATCAGGAAATATAGTAGTAGAAATGGATGTAGTAGTACAGACTACAAGAAGAAGAAATATAACTCTTACAGCAAATGTACCAATTAATCCTGTTGAACTGACCAACTTCTTTGAGCTATGCATTCCATCAGTAAACGATGCAGCATTCCTGCCAAGATTTGCAGAATTCTGCAATATCAACTGTGAAACAAGATTAGCAACAAACAGCATCTCAAGAGACATAACAATAAATCCTGAAACAGGTGAAGTAAGGGCTAACTTAATCACAGCACTCTGCATAGCATGCGAAAAGAAGATAATAGTTCCAGTACAGCTATGTGTTCTATCTACAGGATTCCCAGAATTATCACCAATAGTATCACCAATTTGTTCTACTTTCCCAACTCTGTTCCCAAGACAGATAGATGAAAGCGGGTCAAATAAACCACCAAGGAGAAGAAACTTCCTATCCCTGGAAGATGACAGCACTGAAGAAACTCTGGATGCCTTTGAGTACAATGATACAGTAGAAGAAGTAGAAGAATAAAAGCAGCTGGAAAACACGGTTTCTTCATTTTGAGAAACCGTGTTTATTTCATTAAATGATTATGAATATCATTCCACCGCTACCGCTGTTTATTATTCTCTCCAACGCTTTTCTCATCTTGTTTCTTGCATCATCCGGCATGGAGTTCAGCTTCCCCTGAAGCTGCTCATTAACAAGGTCATACAGGGATTTTCCAAATAAGTTGGACTGCCATATCTTGCCTGGCTCCTCTTCAAACTCGCTTAAGAAGTATTTCACCATTTCTTCGCTTTGCTTTTCAGTTCCAATGAGAGGAGATACTTCAGTTGTTATATCGCAGCGCATTACGTGAAGGGAGGGTGCCTTTGCCTTGAGCTTAACTCCAAACTTATTGCCTTGTCTGTATATTTCAGGTTCAGCCAGCTCCATTTCATCAATGCTTGGGCTAACCAGCCCATATCCGGTTTCCCTGGCCTGCCTTAATGCATTTTCTATTTTGTCATATTCCTTTTTAATTTGTGCAAGCCTATTTATCAATCCTAATATCTGATATTCTCCTTCAATTGTATATCCTGTCATTTCGTTCAATACTTCGTAGAACAGGTAATCGTCAACTACTATATCTACATTTACAACTCCTTCTCCAAGCTTTATTTCCTTAATGTCAACTTCCTTTACAATATCCAAATCTGCCAAAGCCCTCAGGGAATCGTCTACCTCGTTTAATTTTTGTATTCTTTGAATTGACTCCTTTAGAGAGTTTAAAATGCTGGATTTTATCCTATGATTTCTAGGCAATCCTTCTATCCAGCCAGGCAAATTAATTGTAATTTCCTTAACTGGAAACTCAAATAGCAGCTTTTCAAATATCCTCTCTACATCTGCTATATCCATATTCAGGCAATCAACAATAAGTACGGACACCCCATATTTTTCCTCAAGGCTTTCTCTTAAGGCAATGGTACTGTCCAGATTTGGATGCTTTGTATTTAACAGAATTATAAAAGGTTTTTTCAGCTCTTTAAGCTCTGACACAACCCGTTCTTCTGCCTTGATATAGTTTGACCTGTCAATATCAGTTATTGAACCATCTGTAGTTACTACTATTCCAATGGTGGAATGATCGGTTATTACCTTTCTTGTTCCTATTTCAGCAGCCTCTTCAAATGGTATATCCTTTTCATGCCATGGTGTAGATACCATTCGAGGCACATCTTCCTCTGTATGGCCTAAGGCCCCCTTAACCAGATAGCCAACGCAATCCACCATTCTGACCTTGAATTTTACATTATCCTTTAAGGTTAACTCTACAGCTTCATTTGGCACGAATTTAGGCTCAGTAGTCATAATGGTCTTTCCGGCACCGCTTAAAGGCAATTCGTCCTTTGCCCTTTCCCTTTTATATTTATTTTCGATATTTGGAAGAACCAATAATTCCATAAACCTTTTTATAAATGTGGACTTACCTGTCCTTACGGGCCCCACTACACCAGCATATATATCCCCATCCGTTCTTTCAGCTATATCCTTGTATATGTCAAAATTCTCCACCTGCTTCCCTCCTTTACCTTCATATAAAGATATTACTTAACATTATATATATATGTTTCAAGTCCCATAATATGATAATTGGACAAAAATTAGATAGATTTTGGGCATATAAAATATAACATTTGAACTCATGTTTACATTAATATTATTCTTGTGCTATAATTTATAGAACTTAATTTACAGAACAAAAATGGGGGTATAAATATATCACATTAGTTTTTATTGTAAACATAGGCAAAAGGAGGTAAGAGAATGTTTACAAATGATATAATAGATAGGAAGATAGTAGCTCTTTTGGACTATATAGGCGAATCCCTGGATGAAACCATAAATGACGATTTGGTATTATATAGCGAAATAAGGGACTTTGCAGAAAAAAATGGCGGGCTATTATATAATATATATGATGAAACTTATTTAATAATAAATTTCATTGGTGAAGACGGATTTCACATAATACCTGTAGTAAATGAATACTCAACTTAAAATAGGGCTATAAAGCCCTATTTAATATTTTTGAATTATATCCTCCAGCTCATGTTTTTTGTCCCTGAGCATAAGATTAACCACTGAATTCTTTACATCCTTATCTTCATACAATACTTCATATATCTCCTTTGTAATAGGCATTCTAACATCATATTTCCTGGCCAGCTCATATGCTGACTTGGTAGTCTTAATCCCTTCTACAACCATCCCTACAGACTTTATTACCTCATCTACTTTCATTCCCTTTCCAATAAGTATTCCGGCCCTTCTATTTCTGGAATGCATGCTTGTACATGTTACCACCAGGTCGCCTATTCCTGCCAACCCTGCAAAAGTAATGACATTGGCTCCCATTTTCTCTCCCAGCCTTGCTATTTCTGTCATGCCTCTTGTCATAAGGGCTGCCTTTGTATTGTCCCCATAGCCTAATCCGTCTGATATTCCTGCACCTAAGGCTATAACATTCTTCAAGGCTCCTCCCAATTCCACACCTGTTACATCAGGATTTGTATACACCCTGAAATACGGGGACATAAATACATCCTGTACATACTCGGCAATATTCATATCCTTTGAAGCAGCAACTACAGTAGTAGGCATATTCAATGCAACTTCCTCTGCATGGGATGGCCCTGATAGTACTGCATAAGGGTTCTCTGGAAGTATTTCCCCAGCAATTTGGGAAATCCTCATTAATGTATCATTTTCTATTCCCTTTGCAACATTTACAAGTACCTGGTCCTTTTTAAAAAGGTTCCTATGCTCCTTTAATACCTGTCTTACACCATGGCTTGGTACTGCAAGAACAAACAGCTCCCTGTCATGGGTTACTTCCTCCATATCATTGGATATCACAATGTCCTTGGGAATCTTTATATCCGGAAGGTATTTTTTATTCTCTCCAGTTTTCCTTATGGATTCAATCTGCCTTTCATCCCTTAACCACATACTAACATCATGGCTGTTATTTCTTAATAAAATTGCCAATGCAGTGCCCCAGCTGCCTCCTCCAATGACACCAACTCTTACCATATTAAATCATCCCCTTTTAACTTTTTCACCAATCCGGTATTCTTTCCCTTCCATAAGCCGTTTTATGTTTTCCCTATGCCTATATATAGCCAATATTGCCAATAACAATGTCATTATGAAAAATTTCATGTCAAAGGGTTTCTTTACAATAAATACAGCAACAGGAGCAACTATTGCAGATGCTATGGAAGATAGGGATATATACCTGCTTATGACAGCAACGGCAATGAATACCATAAGTATGGAAACTGCTGTAGGCCAGTGTATTGATAACAGTATTCCAAAAGATGTTGCTATTCCCTTTCCTCCTTTAAACTTCAGGAACACAGGCCAATTATGGCCTGCAACTGCAAAAAAGCCTGCAATAAGCTTTCCATCATATCCAAGTAATCTGTTTCCTATATATACAGCAAGTACACCTTTTAAAACATCCAGTATAAATGCCAGCACTCCGATTTTCTTTCCAAAAACCCTTACAGCATTGGTAGCACCTGCATTTCCACTGCCATAATCCCTTATATCAGCTTTTTTCAGAACCCTTCCCAGTACATAGGAGGAAGAAAAGCTTCCTATTATGTAGGCAATTATTGCTACCATTACCGGCTTCAAGGCTATTCACCCCTTTCCTTGAATTCAAAGGCAATAGGTACTCCCTCAAATCCAAAATACTGCCTTATCTGATTTTCCAGGTACCTCTGATATGAGAAGTGCATAAGCTTCTTCTTGTTGATAAATATCAGGAATTTTGGAGGTTTTACTCCTATCTGGGTTCCATAGAATATCTTCAGCTTCACTCCCTTATCTGAAGGTGGCTGATTCATAAGGACTGCCTCATTTATTATATCATTCAGTACACCGGTGCTTATTCTCATATTGTTGTTATTGCTTACAGTTTCAATAAGCTGGAATAGCTTATCTAAATTTCTTCCTGTTTTGGCAGATATGAATACTATGGGTGCATAGGAAGCAAAGCCAAGCTTCTCCCTTATGTCCCTTTCAATACGCCTGTAGGTATTCTGATCCTTTTCTACAATATCCCATTTATTCACTGCAATAATTAGGCCTTTGCCATTGTTATGAGCATATCCTGCAATCTTTGTATCCTGTTCTGTAACTCCAGTTGTTCCATCAATGACCAGAATGCATAAATCTGACCTGTCAACAGCATTTAATGTACGAATAACGCTGTACCTTTCTACTCCTTCGTCTATGCTTCTCTTCCTCCTTAAGCCTGCTGTATCTATAAATACATATCTGTTTTCACCATAGGTAAAATAGGTGTCAATTGCATCCCTGGTGGTTCCGGGAATATCAGTTACTATAACCCTTTCCTCTCCAATAATTCTATTTACTAATGAAGATTTTCCAACATTAGGTTTTCCCACTAATGCAATTCTTATTAAATCCTCATCCTCATCAGTGTTTGTATTTTCCGGGAAATGCTTTATAACCTCATCCAGCAAATCGCCAATTCCCATTCCCTGTTCAGCAGAAATGGCCATGGGATTTCCAAGGCCCAGCTCGTAGAATTCAAACAGGTTTTCCTTTGTCTCCTTGGAATCCAGCTTATTGCAGACCAAAATAACTTCCTTGCTGGACTTTCTCAACATATTGGCAATTTCCCTGTCTGTTGCAGTAACGCCTTCTTCTCCATCCACTACAAACAGTATAACATGGGCTGTATCAATAGCCATTTCAACCTGGCGTCTTATGTTCATTGGAATAATATCCTCACTGTCAGGCTCAAGCCCTCCAGTATCGATAATAGTGAAATGCCTGTTTAACCATTCAGCTTCTGAATATATTCTGTCCCTTGTTACTCCTGGTGTATCCTCTGTAATAGCAATTCTCTTGCCTACTATCTTATTAAATAGAGTGGATTTCCCTACATTGGGTCTACCTACAATGCAAACAACTGGTCTATCCATTTCTATTCACCTCTCTTGAAAATATTGATTAAGCCTTTTCCTGAGACTTCAGCAGGTATTATTCTTATATTCAGTTCTCTCTCTATATCAGAAACTGTAATGTCATCCAAAAATACCTCAGTATCACTTCTTAACATGGATTTAGGGATTATTACGCCATCAAATCCCTTGTACTCAGAAAGCTTCTTCATTAAATCCCTTCCAGTGATAAGACCTGATACAGTTATTAATTTGCCGAAAAATTCATTTTCAACAGCTACTACCTCAAGTTTCAGATTATTAAACCTAGTTAAAACCATATCCCTGATTCGGCACATAAAATCAAAAGCTAAAGTGCCTGTGGCTATTATATAGCTTTTGTTTAAATCAATTTTGTTATTTATATACTTAAGCTCTTTTTCCACTTCATATTCAAAATTCCTCATTAAGCCTACACCATTTTCAATCTGAGGAAATCCTTCATATTCATCAAAATCAGGTATGGGATAGCCTGCCATTACAAAGAACTCATCAGATGCAAATACAAATCTGGTGCCTATTTTGTCCATAAGCTCTTTCTGCTTATTTAATATATAGTCCAAAACCTCCTTAGAGGATTCCTTGTCAAAGGGGTCAATCTTATACAAGTTTTCCCTATACCTGGTAAGGCCCACTGGAACCACAGCAACGCTTTCAACGCTTGGATAGAGGCCTGACAGGTCATTTATGGTCCTCTCAAGCTCCAGTCCATCATTTATCCCTTTAACCAGCACAATCTGGCAGTTTACCTTCAGGTCTGCCTCCTTAAACCTTTTTAAAATGGAAAGAAGCTTCCCTGCATTTTTATTATTAAGCATTTTTACTCTCAATTCCGGATTGGTAGTATGCACTGAAACGTTGATGGGGCTTATCCTGTACCTGATAATTCTATCTATTTCCTCGTCGCTCATATTTGTAAGGGTAATGAAATTCCCCTGTAAAAATGAAAGCCTTGAATCATCATCCTTAAAATACAGCGTTTCCCTCATGCCCTTTGGCAGCTGATCTATAAAGCAGAATATGCATTTATTTCTGCAGGATTTTGCCCTGTCTATTAAGGGATTGGTAAACTCAATGCCCAAGTCCTCATCAAATTCCTTTTCAATTTCCAGTACCCATATTTCACCATTTTTCTTCTCAACTTCCACCTCTATATACTCATCTGTTATGAGGAATTTGTAATCAATTATATCCTTAACCTTATTTCCATTAATAGACAAAAGTATATCTCCAGGCTCAATATTCATCTCTTCTGCAATGCTTCCTCTTTTTACTCTCTCTATTACATTCCTTGAATCTACTATCTTCTTCAGTTCCATATAAACACTTCCATTATTATTTATTTTATACGTAATAATTATTATATCAAAATAACCATTTATTACATAGCCTAATTTAAAATTATATAAAAACATATGTAAACAAATTAGGGAATTATTCAAGCCTGACCCCTTTTCCTTTTTCAATTTAAAAAGCCTACAGCTTCCTGTAGGCTATTTATACAATGGGAACTTACTGCAAAGCTCCAATACTCTGTTTTTAATGGTTTCTCTATCGTTGTTTTCATCAAGGGCTAGGTCTATCAGCTCTGCTATTGTTTCCATCTCTTCTTCCTTCATTCCCCTTGTAGTTACAGCTGGAGTTCCAATTCTAATTCCGCTTGTAACTGTTGGCTTTTGAGGATCAAAAGGAATTGTGTTTTTGTTTGTAGTTATATTTACCTCCTCAAGCAATGCTTCAGCCTTCTTGCCTGTTAATCCTTTAGCGCTGACATCAATGAGAATCAGATGGTTGTCAGTTCCGCCTGATACCAGTCTAAATCCTCTTTTAATCAGAGAATCAGCCAATACCTTTGCATTCTTCACTATTTGCTTCTGGTATTCCTTGAATTCATCTGTTAAAGCCTCTCCAAAGCTAACAGCCTTTGCAGCAATTACATGCATCAATGGGCCTCCCTGAATTCCAGGGAATATTGCCTTGTCTATGGCCTTGGCATATTTTTCCTTGCAGAGAATTGCTCCACCTCTTGGTCCTCTCAAAGTCTTATGGGTTGTTGTGGTTACAAAGTCAGCATATGGAACTGGGCTTGGATGCAGTCCTGCAGCAACTAATCCGGCAATATGGGCCATATCCACCATCAGATATGCTCCAACCTCATCTGCAATTTCCCTGAATTTCTTGAAATCTATTATCCTTGGATAAGCGCTGGCCCCGGCAACTATAAGCTTTGGCTTTTCTCTTAAGGCAATTTCTCTAACCTTATCATAGTCAATCATTTCAGTTTCCTTATTGACTCCATAAGCAACAAAATTATAATATGTACCGGATATGTTGACTGGACTTCCGTGGGTCAGGTGACCTCCCTGTGATAAATTCATTCCCAGTACAGTATCTCCAGGCTGCAATACTGCAAAATATACTCCCAGGTTTGCATTAGAACCGGAGTGTGGCTGCACATTGGCATGTTCTGCATTAAATAGCTTTTTCAGCCTTTCTCTCGCTATTTCCTCTACCATATCTACAAACTCACAGCCGCCATAGTATCTTTTTCCTGGATATCCTTCAGCATATTTGTTGGTCATCTGACTGCCCATTGCTTCCATTACCTGTTGAGAAACAAAGTTTTCAGAGGCAATCAGCTCAATATGCTCCTGCTGTCTTTTTATCTCCAGATCTATGGCTTCCATTACCTCTTTATCATGCATCCTCAGGTTTGTGAAATCCATAATAATATCTCCTTCCTTCGTAAATTTTATAAAAGATTTCTGTAATGTACCTTATTATGTAATAAGAGTACTTTCTTAGATAATAAATATATAATATAATATTACCAAAACGGATAAAATTATTTGAAACTCTCCTTTTCAAGCTTTATTATATAGGTATTTTCTGGCATTGACAATACTTTTAAACGTAATGGAGTGAATTTTATGAACAATAATATAAATTTCGACAGAAATCAGGCCAAAAGGTTGTTGCTTTTGGCTATACTTGCAGGCAGAATAATGCTGAAAAATGGCGCAGAAACATATAGGGTTGAGGATACCATAGAAAGAATGATAAAATCCAGAAAAGGCATTAAATTTGCTCATGCTTTCGTAACTCCCACAGGAATATTTGCATCCCTTGAGTATGAAGATGAGGTGTTTACATATCTTGTGAGAATAAAATCCAGAAGAATAGACTTAAATAAGATTAATCTGGTAAATGAATTCAGCAGGGAATTTGTAAGCACTAACATGTCCATAGATGAAGGATTTGATAAGCTAAAAAGCATTTATAGTGCAGAAACATATTCACTGATGTTAAACAGCATATCTGGAGGGCTTTCCTGCGGTTTTCTGTCCTTTATGTTCGGGGGAAGCACAATGGATTTTCTGGCAAGCCTCATAATAGGCTTCATAGTTGTATTATCAGTTAATAAAATAGCCAGATATAAGTTAGCCTTCTTTATTAATAATTTCTTAGGGGCCGCTATTGCCACCCTTTTATCCATTGTATCATATACTGTTGGCATTGCAGATAATATGAATACAGTCATAATAGCATCAATAATGCCTTTGGTTCCAGGAGTTGCCATTACGAATGCCATGAGGGATACCATATCCGGCGATTTTGTTTCCGGCCTTTCAAGGGGAATGGAAGCCATTTTTTCTGCTTTATCCATAGCCTTTGGAGTAGGCTTTATATTAAATATTTACCTCTGGAGGATAAGATAATATGTTTGAGACTATAAAACAGTTTGTGTTTTCTTTTATATCTACAATAGGATTTAGCATTATATTCAATATACCGAAGGGATTAATTGTAAAGAGCGGCATAGTTGGAGGCATCGGATGGTTGGTTTTCTACATATCCAGCCAGTTCTTTAGCAGCAGCATAATAAGCACCTTTTTTGCATCTTTAACAGTTGGAATACTAGGAGAGCTTTGTGCAAGATATTTTAAAAAACCAGCAACAGTATTTATAATTCCAGGTATAATTCCCCTGGTTCCTGGTGCTGGATTGTATTACACAATGCTGGCCTTGCTGGAAGAGGATTTTTATGCAGCTGCAACAAAGGGTACTGAAACCATATTCATTGCAGCTGCAATTTCTGCTGGGCTCATTATTTCAACAACACTCTCCAAATCCATTAGAAGGGCAAACACCAAATAAACTACTTGGTATACCTGACCATAATATCTACAAGCTCATTCAGGGATTCTTCATTAACTGAACCATCTAAATAGTCCTTTAAGCAGTTCTTCATATAGTTTTCAAGTATTAGACCTCCGACAGAATTAATAGCTGATCTTACTGCTGCAATCTGAATCAATATGTCTCTGCACTGTTTCCCTTCCTCAATCATCCTTTGTATTCCCTTGATCTGGCCCTCAATCCTTCTAAGCCTTAATATGACAGAGTCCTTCTCTTTAGAAGCAATAGCCAACGTAAATCATTCCTTTCCTAGGTTACTTTAATACCCTGGTCATTTCCATCACTGTTTCATCTTTTTTGCCTATATATCTGTCAATAAGCTTTATGATTAAGTAGGAAACTGCTAAAAATGCCATTCCTACTCCAAAGCCATACATTTCATAGCTTTCGACGCCTTTTGACTGAAAATAGCTTACTCCCAGCACTATTCCAGCAACCAGCATTATGAAAGGAACCATATATGCAATTAAAGTGTATTTCAATACCTTTTTAGGCATAGCCTTTATCTCCACCAGGTCGCCTTCCTTGGCACCAATATTGTTCTTAAGGAAAACAGTCACATGCTTTACCTCGCAGCTGGCACAGCTGCTGCAGTTGCCTCCACATCCTGAAATTCGCCTTACTTCTACTTCTGCCTTATCTTCCACTACTTTGCGGACAAAACCCAGCTGTTCCAACAGATTCACCTCCTAACCAAGTCTTTTATCACCTCAGAAGCAATAATCAGTCCCGCAACAGAAGGTACAAATGAAATGCTTCCTGGTATGGCCTTTCTTCTGCCTTCTTTTTCCAGATTTGCCTTCAAGGGCTTTTCCTTTGACCATACTACCTTCAGGGAATCTATGTTTCTCTTTCTCAATTCATGCCTCATGACCTTTGCTAAGGGGCAGGTGTGGGTACTGTATATGTCTCCAACAGCAAACTTTGTTGGGTCCAGCTTATTTCCAGCCCCCATGCTGGATATTATGGGAATGCCAAGCCTTTTGCAACTTTCAATTAGATCCAGCTTGGAAGTAACCATATCTATAGCATCAACTACATAGTCGTAATCCTTTGATATAAGCCTATCTCTGGTTTCTTCATTATACTTCTCATTAAAGGTGACTATATCAAGCTCCGGATTTATATCAAGGAGCCTTTTTTTCATGACATCCACCTTTGGCAATCCAATAGTGCTTGTAGCAGCATGAATTTGTCTATTGATATTCGTTATATCTATTATATCATAATCCACTAGAATAATCCTTCCCAATCCTGACCTAACTAAGGCTTCACACGCAAAGGACCCTACTCCGCCTATTCCAAACACTGCAACAGAAGACTTTTTCAGCTTTTCCATTCCATCTTTTCCCAGCAATAGCTCTGTTCTCAGAAATCTGTTATCCATATACATCCCCTTACTATAATCTATTCTAAATCTCTTTTTACGTGTACTTCCTTCAACTGTTCATCAGAAACATCAGATGGCGCGCCAGTTAATAGGCAGGTAGCTGATTGAGTTTTAGGGAAGGCAATAACATCCCTTATATTGGTACTATTGGTTAAAAGCATTATAAGCCTGTCAAATCCATAGGCAATTCCTCCATGGGGTGGTGTGCCGTATTTAAATGCTTCCAGCAGGAATCCGAACTTGTTCCATGCCTCTTCTTCAGTAAAGCCTAAAGCCTTAAACATTCTGCTCTGAAGGCTGCTGTCGCTTATTCTAATGCTTCCGCCGCCTATTTCATCTCCATTTATTACTATATCATAAGCCTTTGCCCTTACCTTATAAGGTTCAGTTTCCAATAGGTCTATATCCTCCTCCATCGGATGGGTAAATGGATGGTGTTTGGCAACATATCTTCCTTCTTCCTCATCGTATTCAAACAGTGGAAACTCTGTAATCCATACAAGCTTAAACTCATTGTCATCAAGTATTCCAAGCCTTCTTGCAATTTCATTTCGTAAGTTGCCCAGACTGTCAAATACAATGGAATCCTTATCAGCAACAATTAGCAGTAAATCTCCTTTTTCTCCATCCATCCTATCCAGTATGAGGTTTTTCTCATCTTCTGAAAGGAATTTTGCAATGGGTGAATTCACTCCTTCATCAGTTATCTTAATCCATGCAAGGCCTTTGGCGCCAAAGGTCTTTACATACTCCTCCAGGCTTGATATGTCCTTTCTTGAAAACCTATCACCATAGCCTTTTATATTTATACCCCTTACGGAGCCGTTATTCTCAATGGCATTCTTAAATACCTTAAACTGCGAATTGGAAACTATGTCTGAAATGTTTACAAGCTCAAATCCAAATCTTAAATCAGGCTTATCAACTCCAAACCTTTCCATAGCCTCCTTATAAGTCATCCTCTGTATAGGAAGGTCTATTTCCACTCCCTTTATTTCCTTAAATATTCTGTATAGCAGTTTTTCATTGATGCTTATAACATCATCCACATCTACAAAGGACATTTCAATATCCACCTGAGTAAACTCAGGCTGTCTGTTTGCTCTCAGGTCTTCGTCTCTGAAGCACCTTACTATCTGATAGTATCTGTCCATACCTGAAACCATAAGCAATTGCTTCATAAGCTGGGGTGACTGAGGAAGTGCATAGAACTTTCCTGGATTTACCCTGCTTGGAACAAGATAGTCCCTGGCACCTTCCGGAGTAGGCTTTGTAAGCATTGGGGTTTCTATTTCATAGAAATTGTTCTCATCCAGGAAATCCCTTATAAGCTTTGCTGTCTTATGCCTGATTTTAAGCCTGTTCTGCATTGAAGGCTTTCTCAGGTCCAGGTATCTGTATTTTAGCCTCATGGCCTCTACTACATTGTCATCGTCTTTAATATATATTGGGGGAGTTTCAGCTTCATTTAAAATCCTAAGTTCCTCAGCCAACACCTCTATGTCCCCTGTTGGAAGGTCCTTATTCTTTGATTCCCTTTCCCTGACCCTTCCTCTAACTGCCAGTACATACTCGCTTCTTACCTTTTCAGCCTTTGCAAATACGTCCTCTGAAACCGTATTGTCAAATACTATCTGACAAATACCTGTAGTATCCCTAAGGTCTACAAATATCAAAGAGCCCAGGTTTCTTTCCCTTTGCACCCAGCCCATCAATACTACTTCTTCACCTACATTTTCCATCCTCAAATTTCCACACATATGGGTTCTTCTTAAATTTCCCATTGACTCTCTCATATAAATACCTCCTCAAAAAATAATAATCCTCTCATCTCTTATAAAGGGACGAGAGGTTTAATTCCCGCGGTGCCACCCTAATTAGGTTTTACCTCACTCGATATTTTAACGCAATATCTGCGAACATACTGTTAACTCAAAGGTGTCTTCGCTAAATATAGGCATCGGATTTCCACCATCACCGACTCTCTATAGCCCAGGGATTTAACTACTCCTCCTTCTCATCGTTTCTTCTATTTATTTTAAACCATTATAAGATATATTTTAGACAGTGTCAAGACAAGAAAATCTTCTTCCTTTCCACCATTTCATCTACCCTCAATAGGTACTCATTTAAGTTCTTTATATTTGGCACTCTTTCAATTCTGTCCTCTTCAGGATAGTATATCTTGGATATGCCTCCCATCCCTGCTGCCAGTATGGTCTCCTTTTCCTCCATCATCTTGATATTGTATATGCATTCCTTGTTTTTCTTTGCATATCCCACATTTTCGAAATTGCCCAGCATCTGCTTCTGCCTGTAAAGGTAATATGGCTCCAGTTCCATTTTCTCGGTATAATCTTTAACTACATTGAGCATTTCATTTATAACCCTTTGGTCTTCAATCTGGTACTTATCCATTACTTCTCTAAATATGGATCCCCTTTTTACTGCCAAGGTATGAACGGTAAGGTTTTCAGGGTCAAGGCTCTTTATTTCATCCAGGGTTCTTCTGATTTCCTCCACTCCTTCTCCGGGAAGCCCCACTATCAAATCCATATTTATGACGGGAAATCCAATTTTCCTGGCTAAGCAATATACATCTATAATATCCTTTGCCCTGTGTGACCTTCCAATTAGCTCCAGGGTTTTATCATTCATTGTTTGAGGGTTTATGCTGATTCTGTCTATATTGTTTTCCTTTAGCATAAATAGCACATCCTCATTGATGGTATCAGGCCTTCCAGCTTCCACAGTAAACTCCTCAATATTTTCCCTTCCAAAATTCCTGTACACAGATTGTATTATCCTTTCAAGGTTTTTATAGGGTATGGCAGTGGGGGTTCCTCCTCCTATATAGGCAGTTGATATGTGTTTGGATCCGGCAATTTCTCCCATCCTGTCCAGCTCATATACAAGTTTGTCTGTATATTCGTCCACCAGATGGCCATACCTTTCAATGCCCACAGAAGGAAAAGAGCAATACAGACATCTTGTAGGGCAGAAAGGTATAGCTATATAAAGGCTGAATCTGTCCTTATCCAAAGGGTATATATGCTTTCTCTGCTTTTTGGCAACCTTAAGGAGCAGTTCAGCCTTTTCATCAAACAATCTGTATCCGCCTTTGAGTATGTCCAGTATATCCGTATCCTCAAAACCTCTATCCAGCAGTTTGTGTACTATTTTAACAGGCCTTACCCCTGTTAATACTCCCCAGGGGGCCTTTACTGGTGAAAATCTATTCAAGGCATCATATAAACTCTGTATAATTCCAATCTTCCTTATCTTATCAGCATCATTATCTCCAATGTATATGCTGTTCAAATCTATAGTAGTTTCGTGGATTAACACATGGTCCTTGAAAACTCTTGTAAAGGATTTATTGCTTTCTATACCTACCTCAATTAAAAATCCTTCGATATAGTCATCCAAACTGTCTATGAAAAATCTGTCCTCTCTAAAATAGAAAACCCTTATCAGTTCATTTATTTCATATCTGTAATCATTATCAACTAGATGAACATAAATCATAATAACTCCTCTCAATGGTCTTCATAGTATTCCTCAATTACCTTCTTCACGTATTTTTTGGATATTCCAAGCTCCTTGGCTATTTCCTCCTTGCTTAATCCCATCTCAATAAGCTCATGTATATCGTGTAAATCCACTTCCTCCTTGGGATTGTGGTAAATATAGTACCTTTTTTTCTTCATAAAAACCACCTCCTAGTATATATATTTCCCTAAAAGGTGGCTGATATTCTATCTTATAAAAGGATTATACCTTTTTTCCATTTTTATGGTTGTAGATGGTCCATGTCCAGGATATACCTTTGTATCATCGGGAAAGACCATTAGCTTTGTCTTAATGGAATTTATGATAGTATCAAAGGAACCTCCTTCAAAATCAGTCCTGCCAATGGAGCCTGCAAACAGTGTATCTCCAGTAAATAAAGAATCCCCTATTCTTAATGTAATTCCTCCTGGTGTATGACCTGGAGTATGGATTACTTTACATTTTATATTTCCAAATTCTATAACATCATTTTCATCAAGCAATATATCAGGCTCAAATTCCACAGTACCCATAGCCATCATGCTTGACAGGTTCTTTCTTCCATCCCTTACCATATAGGCATCGTCCTTATGAATGGCAACCTTTGCACCAGTATGATTCTTTAAACCCTTAACTCCAGCTATATGGTCGCCATGTCCATGGGTCAGCACAATGTACTTAATGGTCAAACCCAATTTCTCAATTCTATTAATTATATCATCTACATCTCCGCCTGGATCTACTACAATCCCTTCCTTGGCATTCTCATCATATACAATGTAACAGTTTGCTGCATATATACCTGCAGGCATTCTTATGACTTCCATCAAATCCCTCCTAAAAAGTCTTTTTGCTATCTATAAGTATTGTTACTGGTCCGCTGTTTACTAAGCTTACATCCATATGGGCACCAAATACTCCGTGTTCAGTTTTAATGCCCTTTTCCCTGCATCTATTTATAAATTTTTCATAGTATTCCTCAGCAATATCCGGATAGGCTGATGAAGTAAAGCTTGGCCTTTTGCCCTTTCTTACATCACCATACAGGGTAAACTGGGATACCACAAGAACTTCTCCTTTGATATCCATTACAGATAAATTCATCTTTCCGTTTTCATCTTCAAATATTCTGAGTCCCAGTACCTTATCTACCATATATTCCAGATCCTTCTCATCATCGCCATCTCCAACGCCAAGAAGCACTAATAGCCCCTTATTTATCTCTCCAACAGTTTGTCCCTCAACAACTACCTTTCCTTCTGTTACTCTCTGTACTACAGCTCTCAATATTATGCACTCCTCTCACTAGCTTAAAACCCTGTATACATCAATAATGCCTTTCAGCCTTCGAATCTTCTTCATCAATTCCCTTAGCTGGTCTATATTTTTGATTTCCAGTAGGATATTTATTATTGCCAGTTTTTCCTTATTCGTTCTTGCACTTAATGACGTTAAAGAGAGTTCTGATTCCGTTATGCTCTGGGTGATTTCAGTTAAAAGCCCAGGCCTATCCAGTGCCTTTATCTGAATTTCTGCGCTGTATTCAGCCTTTTGATTGTCCTCCCAGCTAACCTCCATAAACCTTTCACTGCCTTCTATATAGGAAATATTGGGACAATCCTTTCTGTGTATTGAAACACCCCTTCCACGGGTTATATATCCAATAATCTCGTCTCCAGGCACGGGATTACAGCACTTTGCAAATCTAACCTTTATATTGTCAACACCTTTAATGCTTACTCCCTGGTCTGTATGGCTTGATGGTTTTTCCTTTAATTTGCTCTCTACTGCAGCTTTTTCATCCTGTACCTTGAAATATTCCTTATAGTATTCCTTAATCCTTGACATAACCTGGGATAAGGTTATGCTTCCGTAGCCAAGGTTACCATATAAGTCGTCTATGCTGTTTATGCTCATCTTCTTTGCAGTATTCCTAAGCCATTCTTCCTTAAGCTGGTCATTTATCTTTAATCCCTGCCTTTTCAGCTCCTTATCCAGTAGCTCCTTACCTCTTAATATATTCTTTTCCTTTTCCTCTTTCTTAAACCATTGTCTTATTTTGCTTTTAGCCTGGCTGCTCCTTACAATCTTTAGCCAGTCCCTGCTGGGGCCGTTGCTGCTTGCAGAGGTAAGTATTTCAACTATGTTTCCATTCTTGAGCTTATAATCCAATGGAACTATTCTTCCATCCACCTTGGCTCCAACACATTTGTTTCCGATATCAGTATGGACTCTGTATGCAAAATCTATAGGTGTTGACCCATTAGGCAGGTTTATAACATCTCCCTTTGGAGTGAATACGTATACTTCATCGGTAAACAAATCCAGCTTCAAGGTCTCCATAAACTCTCTTGGATCCTTTAAATCCTTCTGCCATTCCATAAGCTGCCTTAGCCAGGTAAGCTTTTCATCAAAATTATCGCTTTTTAAATTCCCTTCTTTATATTTCCAGTGGGCAGCAATACCATATTCTGCAGTCCTGTGCATTTCCCAGGTCCTTATTTGAACCTCAAATATTTCACCTTCAGGGCCAATTACAGTTGTATGCAAAGACTGATACATGTTTGGCTTGGGCATGGCAATATAATCCTTAAATCTTCCTGGAATAGGCTTCCATAATGTATGGACCAGTCCCAGTACAGCATAGCAGTCCTTTATGCTGTCCACAATTACCCTTATGGCAGTTAAATCGAATATCTGCTCAAAGCTCTTATTCTGATATACCATCTTCTTGTATATGCTGTAGAAGTTTTTGGGCCTTCCGCTTATATCCCTGCGGATATGCATCTCTTCAAGGTTTTTATCCAGTTCCTTAATTATTCTGTTTATATACTCCTCCCTTTCCTTCCTTCTTTTGGACACCTTTTCCACAAGGTCATAATATCCCTCTGGATCCAGATACCTTAAGGACAGGTCCTCCAATTCCCATTTTATTTTGGATATACCAAGCCTATGGGCCAATGGAGCATATATTTCCAGAGTCTCAAGGGCTTTTTCCTTCTTCTTTGCCTCACTCATATACTCCAATGTTCTCATATTGTGCAGCCTATCAGCCAGCTTGATGATAATAACCCTTATGTCCTTAGCCATTGCCAAAACCATTTTTCTCAGGTTTTCAGCCTGGCTTTCCTGTTTGGATTTGAATTTAATCTTTTTCAGCTTTGTAACGCCATCTACCAGATTGGCTACTTCTTCTCCAAACTTTTCTACAAGGGTTTCATAGGTAACCTCTGTATCTTCAAGTACATCATGAAGCAAAGCAGCAGCAATGGTCTTATCATCCATATTCAAATCTGCCAAAATCATGGCCACATTATATGGATGCACAAAATAATTCTCTCCAGAGTTTCTGTATTGGCCTTGATGACAGTTTTCAGCAAAATTATACGCTTTTATGATAAGCTCCATATCTGCATAAGGATGATATTCTTGTATTTTGGATAATAAATTCTCAATCATTAAATACTCACCTATTATTATTATTTAAACCTTTAGGAAAATTAAGACAAAATTTCCCGAACTTATTAGATATATTGAATTATATATCAATTTAAAAAAATTTTCATCAAAAAAATTCAGACAGTCAGATTACCTATAATTATATATGATAACCTGCAGGCTTTTGTTCCCCATATACTCGTTAATGCTGGGGCTATAAGCTATATCCAGCTTTATACTATTGTCTATTCCCTTATACATTTTAATTACTTCCTCGTTGCCATGCTTTTCAGCCATAACCCTTTCAAATTCTTCCACATCTCCAAAATATAATCCTTCTATAGTCTTTTCATTTTTCATCTTTAGAATAAGCTTAAGTGTATTTTGATTCTTGCCTATTTTAAAAGCTCTCATAACAGGTATATCCTTTTCCCCAAACAATGGCTTAGGATTTCCCTTCCCATAGGGTTCCAAAAGCTTAAGCTCCTCCACAAGATTAAATGTTATATGCTCCAGAGGAAGCCTCATATCCAGGTATATCTTGGGTATAAGGTCATCTTCACTTAAAGTGGCTTGTCCGTTAAGCCTTAACCTTAATTCTTCAATATTTTCCCTGTTAAGTGATAACCCTGCAGCCATGGAATGGCCTCCAAATCTGTTAAGCAGGTCCTTACATTTGGATATTTCTTCAAATATGTCATATTCCTCTATTGACCTGGCTGACCCTTTTACTTCATCTTCATCCTTGGAATCAGTAAGTATAATGGTAGGCCTGTAGTACATATCCTTAATTCTTCCGGCAACTATTCCTGCAACGCTTTCATGTATGTCCTCCTCATATATTACCAGCACCTTATGGTCTTTATATCCATTCATTTCAATCTGTTCCACTACCTTTTTAATGCCCTTTTCCGTCAGGTGCTTTCTTTCTTCATTAAGGGAATGAAGCTTTTCTGCATATTCATATGCCAAATCCTCATCTTCCGTCAAAAGAAGCTCAACTGCAGTATCTGCACAATCAAGCCTTCCTGAGGCATTAATAGAGGGGCCAATTACAAATCCAAGGGTATATGGATTAATAACCCTTCCCTCAAGACCTGTAACCTTAATAAGGGCTTTAAGTCCCTTATTGGATGTGCTGTTAATGCGCTTTAATCCTTCCTTTACAATAATCCTGTTTTCATCAACAAGGTCCACAACATCGCATACAGTGCCCATTGCCACAAATTCCAAAAGCTCATAGGACTCCTCTACATCTATTCCCATTTCTTCATACAGCACCTGGATTAGCTTAAAAGCCACCCCTGCACCGCATAGTTCCTTAAAGGGATAACTGCAGTCAGGTCTCTTTGGATCTATAACTGCATCCCCTTCAGGAAGCTTGTACTCCTTATTTCCATTCTCATCAACAGTATAGCTTATTTCATGGTGGTCTGTTACCACAATCTTCATTCCCAGTTCCTTTGCCAACTTCACTGCATCAAATGCAGATACTCCATTGTCACAGGTAATAATAAGGTCCACTCCATCTTCCTTTGCTTCAGTTACAATCCTCTCATTTATGCCATATCCATCAGTTACTCTGTGGGGAATTACATAATCAACATTTCCGCCGCACCTTGTAATACCCTTATATAGGGTAAGTATGGAGGAATTGCCATCCTGGTCATAATCGCCGCATATTCTGATTTTCTCCTTATTCAATATGCTTTTTTTCAATATGTCTACACCCAATTCCAGGTCCTTCATAAGCCTTGGGTTATGAAGCTTATCCAGTGTTGGATTGATGAAGCTGTCCATAAGCCTTATATCCATAAGACCCCTGTTTAACAACATCCTTGCCAGGAATTTACTTATGTTAAGCTTCCTTGATATTTCATCCAAATCTCCCTTAACATTTCTCAAAAACCATTTTTCCAAATACATCACTCCAATACTTAAACAAGACAAATAAGACAAAAGAACCGTCCCCTTGTCTTATTGCAGGTTAGCCAATATGGATATTGCACACTCTATTCTCTTCTTCTCCATTTCACAGCCTATCCTGTATGGCTTTAGTATATCTCCGTTTGTATTATAGGCATTGGCATGGCAGCCGCCGCTGCAGTAGAATTTAGCCCAGCAGCTTTTACACTCCTCTTTTGCAAATACGTTGGCTTTTTTAAACTCTTCCCTTTTTTTAGTATTTAGCACGCCTGAGAATACATCCCCCAGCTTAAAATCCTCATTGCCTACAAACTGATGGCATGGATACAGCTCTCCTTCTGGAGTTACAGCCACATATTCGCTGCCTGCCCCACATCCAATGGACCTCTTTGCAAGGCAGGGGCCCTGGTTTAAGTCTATCATGAAGTGGAAGAACAAAAAGTCCTTATCCTTCTTCTTTATATCTATATACTCCTTTGAGAACTTTTCATATTCCCTCAGTATTTCATCAACATGCTCATCTTTTAATGCATAGTCGTTTTCAGGAGAAGTTACAACAGGTTCAATTGAAATCTTCTTAAACCCTTCATTGTAGAAGTGAAGCGCATCCTCTGAAAAATCCAGATTGTAGCTGGTAAAGGTTCCTCTTATATAGTAATCCTTATCCCCTCTCCTTTTAACAAGCTCCTTAAATTTGGGTATTATAACATCATAGCTTCCCTTGCCTGTAACAGTCTTTCTCATATTATCGTTTACATCTTTTCTGCCATCAAGGCTCAATACCACATTGTCCATGTTTTCGTTTATATAGTCTATCTTTTCATCATCAAGGAGCACTCCATTGGTTGTTATGGTAAATCTGAAATGCTTGTTATATTTCTTCTCAATTTCCCTACCATAGTTTACAAGTTCCTTTACAAGGTCAAAATTCATCAGTGGCTCTCCGCCAAAGAAATCAACCTCCAGATTTCTTCTTCTCCCTGAATTTTCGCACAAAAATTCCAATGCCCTCTTGCCTACTTCAAGGCTCATTAAGGACCTTTCCCCCTTAAAATCCCCTTGGGAGGCAAAGCAGTATTTGCATCTTAAATTGCAGTCATGGGCTACATGTAGGCACATAGCCTTGATTACATTATCTGAATTATAGCTTATATTTCTAGTGTCCACCTCTTCAGAATACAGAAGCCCTTCCCTTTCCAGGGTGCTTATCTCATCATAGGCTTCCTTAATTTGTGATATTTTATATTTCCCACTAAGCTTTTCAATTATTTCCTCCAGAGAATTATCCTTGTAGTAATCAAGAATATCATATACTATTCCATCAACTACATGAACTGCTCCACTGTATACATCCAGTACAACATATCTGTCGTTTAAATAGAACTTATGAATTCTGTCTCTTGCTTCCATACAAATCCTCCTATATATATAAATAAAAAGGAGTGGTAAAAACCACTGCCTTTATTAATTAGTTATTTTCACACTTCTGGTTTCCAACTGTGCATGATGTTTTGCAGGCAGACTGGCAAGAAGTTTGGCATTCTCCACATCCACCTTTTGCCAAAGTGTTTTTAAGATTTCTTCCTGATAAAGTCTTTATGTATTTCAAGTATAACCCTCCTTTTTTACATGTACAGTCCCATGCACAGTAATTATATCATAAAATTTTATTGATATAAAGTTTTATTTAATGTTTACCCCAATCATTCCTCCTATAACACCAGCTACAGTACATATCAACAGTTTCCCAATGGTATATATGTCAAATATAAAAGGCTTTATGAATAAAAAGTTTATCAGAAGCACCACTAAAAAATATAATATTCCTATTAATCCTCCGTTCAGCCAACCCTTTTCCTCTACCTTAAATGCAAGGCTTATGCTTCCTATAACTATGGATAGAATCATAATAACAGTATTAATCAGAGGTATCCTGTCTTCCTTTAAGGATGTAAATGTAAGCAATGCTGTCAGGATTAGCAGTAGAATAACCGTTAAGAGTACAGCAACTGCCAGGCTCTTCAATATATCGCCGCTGCGTTTTACAATGCTTGTCTTCATAAACTCCACCTCCCATCCTATTAAAACTTATTAAAGGAAAGTGAAGTTTATTACTAAAAATAAAAACTTCCTTAAAAATAAGGAAGTTTATTTATCTTTTTTTTCTTCTTGCTTATCCTTGTTAATTACAGAGCCTATAGCCCATTTGCTGAAATCAACTTTTATCCTGTCAGCGCCAAGCTCTAAAGTGACAACATCATCCTTCACCTTCAATACCTTTCCATGCATTCCTCCTATGGTAATTACCTCATCCCCAGCTTTAAGACTCTCCCTCATTTCATTAATCTGCTTTTCTCTCTTTTTCTGAGGTCTAATAGCTAAGAAATAGAATATTACCAAAAATGCTATAGGTACTAGAAGACCAGTGTAATTTACAGCTCCACCTGCGCTTGCGTTTGCCATATACTTTCCTCCCTTTCTTATTGTTCTCTAATTTATATTCAACAAAAAATTCAAAATACCTTCTTTTTTAATGAATATATCCATATTTTTTATAGAATTCCTCTCTGTATTCCATCAGCCTATCCTCTCTAATGGCCTTTCTTATGTTTTCCATAAGCTTTATGAGGAAATACAGATTATGAATAGTAGCAAGCCTTGCTGCCAGTATCTCATTTACATTAAACAAATGTCTGATATAAGCCCGTGAATAGTTGGTACAGGTATAGCAGTCACATTCAGGATCAAGCTTGCCAAAGTCCCTCTTATACTCTGCATTCCTTATGGTAAGCTTTCCATGGCTTGTCATAACCAGCCCATTTCTTGCAATTCTCGTTGGCAGTACACAGTCTGCCATATCTATTCCTCTTATAACTGCTTCGAAAAGGTAATCTGGAGACCCTACACCCATCAAGTACCTGGGCTTATCCTTAGGCAGCAATGGTGCAGTAAACCCCAGTATATCACACATAAGGTCCATTGGTTCTCCAACGCTTAATCCTCCTATGGCATATCCTGAGAAACCAATATCCACAATATCCTTAACGCTTTTCTCCCTTAAGTCCTTATACATTCCACCCTGTATTATGCCAAACAGCGCCTGCCTATCCCAGTCCTTGTGATAATCCTTGCATCTTCTGGCCCAGCGAGTGGTCCTTTCCATGGAGTTCTTTGCATAATCATAATCAGATGGATATGGTGTACATTCATCAAAGCACATCATTATATCAGAGCCTAATGAATTCTGTATCTCTATGGATTTTTCCGGGCTTATAAAATGGGTAGAGCCGTCTATATGAGACTTAAACTCCACACCTTCCTCTGTAATCTTCCTTAAGTCCCCAAGGCTGAATACCTGAAATCCTCCGCTGTCTGTCAGAATTGGACCATGCCAGTTCATGAACTTATGTAATCCTCCAGCTTCTTCAATCAGCTTGTGGCCAGGCTTTAAATACAGATGGTAGGTATTGCTCAGTATAATCTGTGCTCCCAAATCCCTTACCTCTTCAGGAGTCATAGCCTTTACAGTAGCTTTGGTTCCAACAGGCATAAATACAGGAGTTTCAATAACTCCATGGGGTGTTTTAATCTCGCCTAATCTGGCAGAACAATCTGTAGCTTCCTTCAGTAATTTAAATTCTAACGCCATTTCATTCCTCCTTCTATTTAATGAACATTGCATCTCCAAAGCTAAAAAATCTATACTTATTTTCTATGGCAATCCTATAGGCATTGAGTATTTTATCCTTCCCTGCCAGGGCACTTACCAGCATTAAAAGGGTTGATTCAGGCAAGTGGAAATTTGTTATAAGGCAATCAACAGCCTTAAATTCATATCCAGGATATATGAATATATCTGTCCATCCCTTTTTAGGCACAATACTCCCCTCAAGAGTAGCAACAGTTTCCAGTGTCCTTACACTGGTAGTACCTACAGCAACAATCCTTCCGCCTTTTTCCCTTGTGGAGTTGATTTTAAATGCAGCTTCCTCCCCCAATTCATAATACTCTGAATGCATATGGTGTTCTTCAATGTTGTCTACCTTTACAGGCCTAAAGGTTCCAAGCCCTACATGGAGGGTAAGATAGGCAATGCTAACTCCCTTATCCTCAATTCTCCTAAGAAGCTCCTTTGTAAAATGCAATCCTGCAGTAGGTGCTGCAGCAGAGCCATCATGTCTGGCATATACAGTCTGATACCTTTCCTTATCCTCCAGTTTTTCCTTAATATAAGGAGGCAGGGGCATTTCACCCAGTCTATCCAGCACTTCCTCAAATATGCCATCATAACGAAATTCCACAACTCTTGTACCATCTTCTTCAATGCTTAGTACATCTGCTATTAATAGTCCATCTCCAAATATGATTCTCCCTCCAGGCTTTACCTTTTTTCCCGGTTTCACTAGAGTTTCCCATCTGTTTCCTTCAATATTTTTCAGAAGCAAAAATTCTATCTTTTCATCCTTTCCCTCTCTGTTGCCAAAGAGCCTTGCAGGTATTACCCTGGTATCATTTAAAACCAGACAGTCTCCCTCATAAAGATAGTCTATTATATCCTTGAATTTCCTGTGTTCCACCTGTCCTGTATCCTTGTCAAGTATTAAAAGCCTTGATTCCTCTCTGTTCTTAATAGGATGCTGTGCTATTAGCTCCTCCGGTAAATCGTAGTAAAAATCACTGGTCTTCATATTATCATCCTTCTACTCCTTCTATATCTATTCCATTATAATAGTACTTTAATATCTCCTCAAAACTATAGCCATAAACAGCCATCCCCTGTGCTCCCCATTGGCTCATTCCAACGCCATGGCCATATCCTTTGCCATCTATAGTAAAGTTTAGTGTCACAGGAGTAGTTTCCAGGTCTATATTCTTAACCCCTCTATAAGTTATAATTGATGAAAAGCCATCTATACTTTTTATATTTCCATCTCCGTCGATTATGTTAACATCATTTAAATTAATGGTTTTAATTTGCCCATTATTATCTACAGAATATATTTTAATCTCTTTATCGTATATTTTTTCCTTACTTACAGTGAAGAATGCACTTTTAAGGGTAGTAGTGCCTATTATTGTTCTGAATTCATTTCCGCTAATTGTCTCATTCCCCTTATCACCTACAATCATTAGCTCCTTTACCCTTCCATTTGCAGTAGTATCCAATATGATTATATCCATAACCTTTCCCACATCTATGCTATTATTATATAGCTTATCTTCTATTTCCTTTGAATTCATTTTAAGCTGCCATCTGCTGTTGGGATAGGACTCAGAAAACTCATCTGGAATACCTTTAAGATATGGCAGATTTCCTCCCCATACCTCCTCAGCACTTTCAGTATGTCCACCGCTGTTTGAATGGTATACTGCATCAATAGGATAACCGTTATATGTAATAATCATACCCTTTGTATCATCCACAGCTTCATTGGTTTTTGAACTCTCCACATTCATTCCTCCATAGGCCTGACAGCAAGAAGTATCGCAAAGATTATAGCCTTCTTCTATATGCTTGTTGAAGTTCTTTATTGCATAGGTTCGAGCTGCTATACCCTGAGCCTTTAAAGCTTCTATATGGAATGAAAAACCCATTTCCTTTGGAAGCACGCCATAAAGGTATTCCTCCAGAGGCAAATAGTTTATAACAATAAGCTTGTCCCCTATGGCATTAAACATAAGATAGCCCCTGTAGTATCTGTCCTCAACCTTTACCCTTATATCTTCACCTCTGGATGTAAGAAGCAACTTGGCATCAGCAGTAAGAATATATACCAATTCCCCATTGGAGTCAAGAAAAACTATATCTCCTTCTTCACCTGAAGTCACATATATTTCATTTACCTCCGGAAATCCCAGTTCATTTTCCAAATCATCAATACAATAGAGTGAGAAGCCTCTTTCACTATAAAGCTTTACTTTATCATCTGATTTCAAAGGGCTTGTAAGCCTTACCTTAATGAAGCCATCATATCCTGTATCTGCATATGCTTTTCCATAGGATATGGCAAATCCTATAAGAACTGCTAAAATAGATATTGCTGATATTATTTTCCTCATCAATGTCCCCCTATCTTCTGAGTAGATTCAGTATTAATGTAAGCAATAAGCTTATAACAATACATGACACAATTATACTGTCACCTCAACTCTCGTTATAAGGTATTTTAAAATGGTCATAAGCCTTCTTTGTAACAACCCTTCCCCGGGGAGTCCTGTTTATGAAATTTATCTGCAACAGATATGGTTCATATACATCCTCAATTGTAGCCTTTTCCTCACCAGTAGCTGCAGAAAGGGTGTCTATTCCTACAGGCCCTCCTCCGAAATTTTCTATCATGGTAAGTATCAGCTTCCTGTCCACTTCATCCAATCCCAGCTCATCAATTTCAAGAATCTCCAGGCCTTTTTTTGCCACATCCAGTGTTATTATGCCTTCTCCCATTACCTGAGCATAGTCCCTTACCCTTTTTAACAGCCTATTTGCAATTCTAGGAGTGCCTCTTGACCTCTTTGCAATTTCAAGAGCTCCCAATTCATCTATTTCTATATTGAGTATTTTAGCAGAGCGTTTAACAATCTTCTTTAAGCTATCACTATCATATAATTCCAGATTGAGCATTACGCCAAATCTATCCCTTAAAGGGGAAGTCAACAGCCCTGCTCTGGTTGTCGCTCCAATCAGAGTAAACCTTGACAAGTCAAGCCTTACTGATCTTGCGCTAGGGCCCTTCCCTATTATTATATCCAGTGCATAATCCTCCATGGCTGGGTACAGTATTTCCTCTACTGCCCTGTTTAATCTGTGAATTTCATCTATAAAGAGCACATCATCCTCTGCCAGATTGGTAAGAATGCTTGCCAGATCCCCAGGTCTTTCAATGGCAGGTCCTGAAGTAATTCTGGCATTTACCCCCATTTCATTGGCAATTATATGCGCCAGGGTAGTCTTCCCAAGCCCTGGGGGGCCATATAACAGCACATGGTCCAAAGGCTCATTGCGCTCCTTTGCAGCCTTTATGAATATCTTAAGCTTCTCCTTTACCTTGTCCTGACCAATATACTCATCAATCCATTTTGGCCTTAATGTAATTTCGCTTTCCCTCTCCTCATCCTTAATTGACCTTGTAACAATACGCTCATTATTTCTATCCATATGAAACCAATACCTTTCCTATTATTTTGAAAGCCTCTTTAGGGCTTCCTTTATTATGTGTTCAGCTTTCATCTGGCTCAAATCCAGATTTCCTAAAGCTTTAAGCACTTCACCCTTAGTATATCCTAAGGACATCAGCCCTTCTATTGCAGCTTCCACATCATCTCCTGCTGTGCTTAAGCCCTTTTCTTCTATAATATCCTCGCCCTTTATCCTGTCCTTAAGTTCAAGTATTATCCTGTTTGCAGTCTTTTTCCCTATGCCTGAAGCCTTAAGAAATATGTCAGCATCGTTATTATATATGGCATTTTTTATCTCGTTATATGTTAAAGCTGATAATATGCTTAAGGCAACCTTAGGTCCTATTTTGGAAACAAGCCTGAGCATATTGAACATATCCAGCTCATCTTCTGATGTAAACCCGTATAGATATATTCCATCCTCCCTTACGTTCAGGTCCAGATACATGGTTACAATATCGCCTACATCAACATTCATAATGGAATTCCTGGAAGTATATATTCTATATCCTATTCCTCCATTTTCAAGGACTACATAGTCATCCTTTATACCAACAAGCTTTCCTGTAATATATTCATACAAATTCATCACCCTTTTATTTCATTCTAAACATATCCTTAAAGTTCAGAGAACTGCCATGGCATATGGCTACAGCCAGTGCATCCGCTGCATCATCCGGCTTGGGTATTTCCTTTAAATTCAAAAGTATCCTTACCATTTCCTGAACCTGATTCTTTTCAGCCCTTCCATATCCTACAACAGCCTGCTTTATCTGTAAAGGCGTATATTCAAATATATCCAGTCCTTTATTCTTGGCACATAGAATGATAGCACCCCGTGCCTGTCCAACTTTTAAGGCTGTTTTTGCATTTTTGTTGAAAAACAGCTCTTCCATGGCCATATCCACTGGATTATACTTATCGATAATTTCATTTAGCTCATCATAAATTATCTTTAGCCTGTCAGGAAAATATGTATCCTTGTCCGTTGAAATAACTCCATAATCCAGTATGCCGTATCTGTTTCCTGTAACCTCAATGACTCCATATCCTACTATTGCAAACCCTGGGTCAATCCCTAGAATAACCATATTTTTCACCTTTCAACAACTAATATATAATATTCTACCATATTTAGCTGAAAAAATTAACGAAAAAAACTAAGTTAGAAATTCTAACTTAGTCTAAGAAATGAAATTTTCCAGGACATCAGTCAACTCATCTTCAGTATTGATAATTATACCTTCCTTTAATTTTTCCTGATCAATTTCCTTTAGCAGAGTAATAGGATAGTCCACAAAAATTCTGTCCAAAACCCTTTCCCCATTTTCGTCAATCTTAAATATGGCTATTTTCCCTTCATGCTCGCCAATAATATAATGGTTTGGGCAAAGATAATCCCTTTCCTCCTCAAGTATTATCTCCCTGCTGGAAAACTTTACAATCTTCACGTTAGGATAGTGTTCCTTCAAATAGTCCCTGTACTCCTCTTCAGTCATATTGACAATATTGTTATCTTTCTCGTTTAATTTTGTTATGTTGTGGTTACATTTATTGTAATGGATTCTTATTTCAATAAATGTATTTGGAGTAATTCTTTCAACTTCATGCAATATTGCCAACTCTTCAAAATCATCCTCAGTGGGGTTTTCCTCAGATATGCTTGTATTTTCCCTATTCCTCATGCTGGTTACATAATACCCTATGCCAAAGCTGGCTATAAACAATACAACACAGAATAAAAATATGTACACACCAATATACCTTTTCAAAAATATCCCTCCATTACCATCTGAGGGATATTTTTTCCATTTTAAAATATTTTATACATCTCTACTTATATCTGTTTAAAACCCTGTCATTTATTCCAAACCAGTAGGCTTCCTTATATGTACTAAACATATTTTTATATATAGTCTTTACCAAAGCCCTATAAATGCTGTTTATCTGCTTATGTGACAAAAAAGGCTCCTCCTGTATATCAGGATTATTTTTGCTGTAATCTATAGTAAGCTGCTTATCAATATATGAGTTCAGGTTATATATTTTCCTCTTTATTACTTTATTACAATACGCAAATATTAGATTTGCCAAACTGTTTGTCTCACTTTCCCTGTCATTTAAATGCAAAAATAAATCCTTTACAATCTTCTGAATCTCCTTATTTGATTTGTCATAATGAAACAAAAAATTCTTGCCGTACAGCTCGTCTTCCCTTAAGATTTTCAAGGTTTCGTCTTCCAGAATATTAACCCACTTATTATCATTATAACCTCTATAATAGCCTTTTAAGTACATTGTAAGCTCTAGCCTGTCAATATCTTCATGAACAAGCATTGAAACATTGTTGGAAACCAATTGCCTGTCTCTTCTAGGGAAAAGAAGCCTTTTTATTTTCTTTCTTATTTCTTTAGTACATCTATACTTAGGATATATATTTGTCATATTGATTTCTACATCATAAAGGTTCAGGAGGATATGTATTGAGTTTATATCATTATTGTATAAAAAATTATACAATAGCCCATCATACAATTCCCAAAGTCCCCTTTTAGCCAGTACCAAAATTGATCCCTCCCTTTAGCAATTGTTTCCAACATTCTGGATAAATAAACCAATTTTTTTCCTTTTTATTCGATACTATAATCTATTATACTACAATTATTTATCTGCTGGTTATAAACTTTTGTCATTTTGCTTTATTCATCCATATATTTTGGTTAAAGAAAAGAAACATTGAATATATTTCAATGTTTCTAGCCATCTTAGTCCTACAATACCATTTTAATTGTTTTTATTTGTAAGGGTCATCAACAGCGTTTCATAATCCATACCTTTAGTGAGATAATAGGTACCTGTTCTAAAGCTTCTAGCCATACCCTTTTCCTCAGCATAGTTTATAAACCTATCTTTATCATCAATTAGGCCAGCATTGTATAGGTTATCAGAAATAATTTCTAAAGTTTCACCCTTTTCTATTTTAAATACTATTTCTTCCGACTCTGCTTCTGTTGGAACACTGTCTTTAGAGCTATTTACCTCAATGGCATCCTTTATAAATACCATACCCAACTCTTTAGCCCTTTCTACAATCTCTTCATCTGTCAAATCCCTATATTCCACATTAGGTACCATATAATATACGAAATTAGTTAGGATAATTCCTATTCCCAATCCCAGCAATAAAAATGATAATCTGTCTTTTCTCATATTAGATTCTCCCATGCTTATATTATATCTATATTTTACATCAATTTTATCCTAAAGTAAAAATATATTATTCTTTCTGCATTCCTCTATCATTGAATCTGACCACACAGAAGCCTGTACCTCTCCTATATGCCTTTTTTCAAGGAAATACATGCATATTCTTGATTGCCCTATACCTCCGCCAATGGTCAATGGCAGCTTTTCCTCCACAAGCAGCCTATGATACTCCCTGTTCAGTCTATCAAGGGCTCCTGCAGATTCAAGCTGTTTTATCAAAGACTCCTTATCTACCCTTATTCCCATGCTGGATAGCTCAAGAGCTTCCCCGAGCACCGGATTCCAAAATAGTATATCCCCATTGAGCTCCCAGTCGTCATAATCAGGAGACCTTCCATCATGTGGTTTGCCTGATTTTAATTTCTTTCCTATTTTCATCAAAAATACAGCCTTGTGCTTTTCACATATCAGGTGTTCCCTTTCCTTAGGCGTATTATTAGGATACATATCCTCCAGCTCCTGTGTAGTTATAAAGTATATCTTCTCAGGCAATTTCCATTGAAATACGGGATATATGCCATTTATCCTGTTTTCCGTCTCCTTAAATACTTCAAAAATTGTTTCCACAGTTTCCTTTAGATAACCTTCAGTCCTGTCTTCTTTATTTATTACCTTTTCCCAATCCCACTGGTCTACATATATGGAATGGGTATGGTCTAATTTTTCATCAGGTCTAATGGCATTCATATCGGTATACAGACCTTCACCAGCCTTGAAACCATAAACCTTCAAAGCCATTCTCTTCCATTTTGCAAGAGACTGTACGATTTCAACCTCAATGCCATGATTTCTTATATTAAAGGATACAGGCTTTTCAACACCATTCAAATTGTCATTCAATCCTGTTTCAGGCCTTACGAATAAAGGCGCAGAAACTCTCATTAAATTCAATTTTTTAGCCAGTTCCCTTTCAAAAAAATCCTTCAGTATTTTAATAGCAATCTGCGTTTCCTTAATTCCCAGCTTTTCCATATAAACCTCCCCCAAAAAATTAAAAATCCTTTCATCCAAAGGACGAAAGGTTAACTTCCGCGGTGCCACCTTAATTAGCAAAGCTCTCTCAAACCAGTACGGAAAATGACTTCGATACTGTATAGTTGATAACGGACTATACCCGTCTAAGCCTACTTGAATTATTCTTTCGGTTAGATGCTCAGGGATGTTCTTCATCATTAATTCCGTATCGGCTTTCCACCAGTGGCCGACTCTCTATAACTTCCTTAATGACTACTCTTCCCTTCACTGCTTTATCGTATTATAGTATCATATTATATATTATTATATTCTATATGTCAATAGAATATATTCATTCTATTATATAATGCCATTTCTATTAGTGCTTCTCTTTTGGTTTCTTTTAGCAAAAAAGAACAAAATAGAATGCGGTTTCCTTACTGAAGAAACCGCATTCTTTCCATAGGGCGCTTATTTTAGGTAAACTGTTATTTTTCCATTATTACCATAGTAGTATACTCTTTCAGGCAATACTTCGTCACTTACTAACCTGCCATCAATGTTAACCAGTGTTTCATTACTCAGTTTTATATATACTTCATTCCCTGCATTGAGCCATTCAATTAACAGCATTTGAGCTTCATTGTTATTGTTTAGATACCCAATGTCAAAAGCTTTATCTCCAGCTATTACCGTATTGGATGGCAAATCTTCCATATTTCCAACATTACCAGTAATGGTTATTCTTCCGTCTGCAATAGCTGATACTCTATAACCATACTGGTCCATAAATATTACCTCAACCTGTAATCCTTCTGTCATTGCTCCAGTAACAGCCCATGAACCCTCATAAAATCCTTCTTCAGTTTCTGTCATTGGAGTTCCTATATCCTGTGGTTCAGTATCAGTTGGAATAAGCAATCTAAAGTATCCTTGTCCTCCAGGTGGTGCATTGAATCTTACATTTAAAATATCTCCCGGTGTTAATATTAAATCCTCACTTGGCTCTATGTTTGTTATCTCTGGTACCACAAGGTTAACATAGACTGTCCTCAACTCAACTGTTTCATTTCCAGCTAAATCAATTGCTTTTAATGTTATTATGTTTTCTCCCTGGCCAACTGAAACTCTCTTATTGAAGTTTCCTTCCTCATCTATTTCTGTTGATTCATTGTTTACCAAAAGTTCTCTTATTCCAGTATTATCTGCTACATTTCCTATAATATTTATTGTTTCATTCTTAGTCTTAGTTCCATCCACAGGCTCATAAACAGTTAATATTGGAAGTACCTTATCTTTAACAACTGTTACAGCTGGTGATGGCTCTGTTTCATTGCCACCCTTTTCTGCTGTTACCGTTATTCTGTTTTCATCTGAAGGAAGTTCTACTTCTGCTATAAATCTTAGGCCCTCAGTTTCTACGCTTGCTGCCAATTCATTGTTTACATACACATTAACTGTTACATCTTCCATTGCTGTTCCTTCAACTGTTATTGTATCCTGATTTGTATAATTTATCTCGTCTAGATTTGTTATTAATGGTGTATCCAATGAGTATTGCATTACTGCTCTCATCATAAGAGCACCTTCCATACCTTCTTCTGAAATTGGTTTGAATGTTCCTGCCAGATTTATATACGATCTGTCCCCATGTGGTGATGTTTCATCTATGCCTGTTCCTGGAACATAATATCCTGGCATGTCCTGTATTGTTGATATGAAAAAGTCGCTATCTGCCAAAAATCCAAAGCCTGACAGGTCTATATAGTTCCAATCACCTCTAACCAGTCCATTTATATATACTGGTTCACCTATTCGCACTGGCTCTCCATCTACTATGTCATATATTACAAATCCCAGTCTGTTTCCTCCTGGCACTGGCCAGTCATTACCCCATATATATATGTTCAATCCTTTTACAATTCCTTGTCTTTCTGGTGTAAATCTTACCGCCAATCCATTGCCCTCTTCATTTGATACCAATGCATTTTCTGCTGTACCATCGTCATATGCTATTTCATGCTGATATCCTACAAATCTCTTCAATCCCAGTTCAACTTCCGTTACCTCATTTGCATTAACAGTTACGGTAAATTCTCCAGGATGGAAGTTCTCTGCTGTTACATTTAATATATATGTTCCAACATATATATCTGATATTGTGAAGTAACCTTCTTCATCTGCTGTAACTGGACCTATCTTTTTGTCTCCTACTACTCTTATTACAGCATATGAAGCTGGGTCTCCCCAATATCTGTCTACTACCCTACCAGTTATGGTTCCTTTTGGTTTTTCCTGCAATACAAATGTTTGTTTTACAACTTCGCCATCTTCTACTGTAACTACTACATCTTGTGAATAATATCCATAAGCTTCTGCCCTCAATGTATAAGTTCCTGCTGGCAGGCTAATCTCGTACTTACCGGTTATTGGGTCTGATTTAACTGTTCTTCCAATTTCAAGTGCTGTAACTGTTGCTTCTTGTGCTGGAATTCCCCATCCTCTTGACATTGGCGTATTTTGTACTTCTTCGTCTGATACGGTTTCATAGCTGATTAATGTTATTGCATTTCTGTTTATATTATAGACTGGTACTTTTCCCTTAAATATATCCTCAGTTTTTCTGATGGATGTGAATGGTCCTGATTTAATATCAACATCCATAAATTCATTAACCTTGACATCACCTATGAAGCCTTCAGGTGGCGTTTGAGTATAGTCCATATGAGCCCTAATCATCAGTACCCCATTTATGCCATCAATATACATTGGTATCATATACCCATCAATATTTAAATATGACCTGTTACGATATGGAGAATCTTCATCTACACCTGTTCCTGGCGTATTACCTCCTATATCATCCTGCATAGTTGAAATATAAAAATCCTCTTCAGATGTAAAGAAGTTATAGTCTGATAAATCTATGTAGTTCCAATCCCCTCTAGTTAGATTATTCACATAAAGTGTTTCTCCAAATCGTGTTGCTGTTCCATCTTCATTTGCCCGGTATATTTCAAACCCTAATCTATTTGATGTTGGATTAGGAAAATAATCATCCAGATATATATAAGCTCCCAATAATTTGCCTGGTAGAGTTGGAGTAAATCTAACAGCTAAGCCATTGCCAGCTTCATTTAATACTACAGCATTTTCGTTGCTTCCATCGTCATATGCTATTACTTCATACTCTGGAGGAATGAAGTCAACTGCAACTATGGCAAAATCGTCTATATACCAACCATCTCGGGCAGGTGAAATGCCATCAGGGTAATATACAGGTATAAATACATCAGAATGGAAATTAAACCTAATCTTTATGGTATCGCCACGATAGGAATCCAATGGTATTTCTTCATTAATCCAGCCATTACTTGAGCCGGTGAATACTCCTGTAGGATTCTCCCATGTTATAATATCATGCCATGTTTCTCCATTGTCGTTTGATATTTGTGCAAAGCAAATATCATATATGCTTTCAGTATTGTACCAGTGGCTGTATTTTAAATACGGAATCTTATCTTCGGGTACAACAATTTCTGGACTCTCTATATATGCAGCAACAAAATTTCCGTAATCTCCATCAAGCAAAGTTGCCCATAGTTTTTCACCTGAACAGGCTCCTTTAGGCCCTGTCGTTGGAATCCCCCATTCCCATACTCCACTGGTTCCGCCTACAGTAAATCCTCCATTATCATCTTCAAAATCTGAGCTATATAAAAATGTAGCTTCTGGAACCATAGCAGAAACTTCTTCTGTATATTCGCTTACATTGCCTGATGTGTCCTCAGCGTTTATTACATAGTAATAAGTCGTATTTGCAACTACATCATAGTCAAAAAACCAGTTATAGTTACTGCCTGTTTCACCTATTTTAACATATTCTCCGCCTGATACCTCTGAACGATATATATTATAATGTGATAAATCAGCATCCAGAGAAGGTTTCCATTTAAGCTTTATTCTGGTTGCACCAGCTTCAGCTCTAAAATTGGCAGGGCATTCAGGTGGTTGTGAATCTGGTCCCATTAGCCTGATATTATCAATATACCAGCCACTCTTATTTACATATTCATCAGATGCAAAATGGAATCCGACAAATACAGGTGCTTCAGAACCTATATAATCGCTAAGGTTAATAGCCACTTCCTGCCATTCTCCAGAGAAACCAGTATATGGTCCGCCAACTAAATTCCACGTTTCTCCATAGTCATTGGTTACATAGATATAGCCATTATCATAGTTAGTTTCAATATTGTAAAAATGATGAAATCTTAAAGATGCTGAAGGCAGTGTTTCATCCCTCAAATCAATTGGGGGCGTTATCAACCAGTCGTCTGCATTATATGGATATTCTGATCCTATAACAGTGCCAGCCAGTCCTTCTCCTTCATATGGAAGGGGATCTATTCCTTCAACTGCTTTTCCAAAGTCCCAGCAGCCTTCAAATATCCAGCCTACTGGATAGCTTTCAAATCCCTGAGTGTACTCATCTGGTACTATGCCAAATTTTATCTCTATTGTGTAATCTTCTGTTATTGCAGCTTCACCTGCATAGTCTCTTGCTCTTATTCTATATTTAATGCTGTCTCCCGTTAACATGTCGCTAGATATTGTTCCTTTGTATACTCCATTCCTATGATCTCCTGATATTCTCTCCATTGGTAATAGGTACCAGTAAGATTTCCCTTCCTGCTTTACCAACAATTCTACTTCTGTTACTGCTACATCATCCATCACTCTTGCTGCTATCTCTATATTTGACCCTGGAAATGCTTCTGTTACCTCCTGTTCATGGATTATTACTGCATCATCTGAATCCTCATCATCTGCTAATACCTTTCCTTCTACTCTTCCTTCCCCTGCTTCGGGCATAATCATAGATGCTTTTTCTTCCCGCAAGATTTCCTTAGCTAGCATAAAATGATTGTTTTCTGCATACACTAAGGATGATAAGCTACCCATTGTCATTAACACTGAAATCAACACAGATAGCACCATCAAAACATTCTTACTCCGTAACATCTATTGGTTACCCCCTTTTACTTTTAGTATTTAATAATTAGCCAAGTCATATTTTATATGTGTTTGTATATATGGTAAAAACGCGGCTCCTTCACAAAGAAGCCGCGTTTTTGCCTAGTTTATCTATTTTTCGTAAATTACTACATCTCCGTTGCTATTGTAGAAGAATACTCTCTCAGGCAATACTTCGTTACTTACTAACCTGCCATCTATTGTAACTATTGTATTTTCACTTAATTTAACATATACTTCATTTCCTGCATTGAACCATTCTATTAGCATCATCTGAGCATTGCTGT
>DUMS01000036.1 GCA_012839745.1 Tissierellia bacterium | reverse complement strand
TGTGCAAAGGTTGTCTTGGGTCAAAACTTATAAACATATGGACATGGTCTGGCATTATTTCTAATGCTTTTATTTCAACATCTTTTTCTTTAGCTATATCATAAAGTATCTGCCTTAAATCTCTCTATATCTCCAACTAATACTTTACGTTTGTATTTAGGACAAAAGACTATATGATATTGATTTAGATACACAATTCCTTTTTTATGTGTATATTTATTATTCATTAGATAACCACCACCCATCTAATTACAATATATCATAATATTAGATATGATGGATTCTCTAATTTCCGGCATAGCAGGCTTAGGCCATATTATTATAACAATAGCTTATATCCTATTCTTCCTAATATTACTTAATAGAATCAATGATGCTGCTTATGAAAAAAGCGAACTATAAATATGATTGTAATACATATTCCGCTTCCGATATATTTACAGTTTGGAAATCTGATTCAAATGGTGAGTTTGAACCAATAGTTGTGCTAAAGAATAAACGTGATACTTCAGGGATTGAAGAAAAAGTAATGTCTCTTTACTTAAGGGGTATGTCTGCCAGAGGTATAAACAATCAGATTAAAGATATATATGGAATTGAGTTATCTGCAGAAATGGTAAGTAAAATAACTGATAGCTTAATGCCACAAATAAAAGAATGGCAAAACAGGCCACTTGAGCCAATATACCCATTTGTATTTATGGATGTTATCCACTATAGAGTTAGAGAAGATAGTCAAATTAAGAATAAAACTGCTTATATGGTGTTAGGAGTGCTAAATGACCTGAAAAACAGGTAAGTTACAAAGATTTAAAAGAATTCTCCAAAGATTTTAAGAGTGTATATAAAGCTATAAATAAAGAAGCTGCACTAGATAATCTAGCAAAGCTAGAGGAAAAATGGGGTAAAAAGTATCCATATGCATTAAAGAGTTGGGAAAGACTTTCATAAAAATGGAACCAAAGATATAGAAACAGGGATCTGATATTGAACCAAATGCTGACATTCTTTGAAGGTTGAATTGATAAGTATATTTAAAAAACCAAACATAACAAAGAGACTATAGCAAAATAGCAAAGCTCTAAAGCTATAGTCTCCACTGCACAAAGAAGTTTTAGGAGAATACAAATTTATATTATGAATTATTTCCAAAATTTTAAATTATAATGCATAAATTCAAAAAATAAGGTCAACAAATAATCTTAAATTTCCAAAATAGGAACATGATTCTTGTTAGAAAGGTGCAATTGAACTTCAGCACAAAATTATTTATAATTTCCTCAAATTTGTCTAATATCTTTCAAGTTCTTTAAAAATCATTTCCAAATATAATTGTCTTATCAAAATCTCTAATTTCTTTAATTGCCCCCCATTTGTCATATATTACGACATCAGATATTCCAGTATTTGGGTTGTAGCTGATATAGTACATGGAAGAGGAACTAATCATTCCATCATAATTTTCTTTTACTACATTTAAAGTTATAGAGTAGAACTCAATATTCTCCATCTTTTCTTTCTTCAACTCATATACAAAGCTTTGATTCCTAGGAAGTTGATTTTCTGGAAGATAAGCATTACCATTAGTTAACCCATATCCTACTTTGCCAGTACCACCTTTCATTCTCGAACCAAACATAAATCCTGCTACATATCCTTCTGGCAATTCTATTAGGTCATACTTAAGATACATTTTCCCATTTTCCTTATATACTTTGATATTTTTTACCATTTCATCTAGGAATTCTCTTGTTTTTTCTTCAGTCATTCTTCCATCTTCTAATGTATCTGTAGCTGGATTAAATGCTACATTACCGTACATTTTAGTTCCTTCTGATTGTTCTTTCTTAGTGGTAATAGTAATATAATGATTCCCGTTAATTCGTTCATATTCTACTGTTGCTCCTGTTGCTTCAGATATAAACCTTAAAGGAACATATGTTCTATGGCTTCCTTCTGCTGGAAGAAGAACTGCTTTTGTATCAACTGGCTTACCATCTTGTATATCTATTGGTACTGTCTTCCCATTTACTTCTGCAGTATTCTTACCAATAGTTATTACAACATAAACTCCTCCACCTCTTATATAAGCCTGTTTTTGCTTTGATTCCAATCTACTGTATACCCCATATTTTCTGCTATAATTCTTATTGGGACTAATGTTCTTTCTGTTTCTGTTAATATTGGATATCCCATAACGGAATCAAATTCTACTGGAACTCCATCAATTACAATAAAAAATTGTTCATCATCTGCATAAGTTAGTAAATTTAAGCTTAATATTGAAACAATGATCATGGTTAATAGGATTAATCTTTTTATGTATTTTCTCATAAGAAATCCTCCTTTAACTCTAATTAAGTATATTATACCATAGATTATTCTACCTTCATATATTACATCAAACAAGGAAATTGAGAGGATTTTCGATACAGATAGGGTTTCCTAACATAATCACCCTCAGGTAGAACAACCAAGAAAGTATCTCACTGTCTAGAACCCATTATTTATAGGCACTTTCAGTCATCTATCTATCTGCTCTTGATCTTTATTAGCAATCCTGTAGTATATAACACATTAGTAATCATAATACCACATGCAAACCCCAATAAGGTTATTAGAATTGCTTTTAAAAAATAATACATATCCTTCCGATAGGTAGAGAAAGACTCCTTTCTGGCAAGAATAAAAATGATATTTAGTGTATAGCAGTAAAATCATTACATTTTTCAATTTCATCAACAGCTTGTTTCTGTATCAAAGATGGAAATACATTTATAATATCTAATGACAATAAGTTCACCTCCAAAATAAATATAAATATTTTTTAAATTGCTCCTGACAATTTTCTTGAAATATGTTATAGTGAAATTTGATAATTTTATTCTCTTTTTTGATAAATCGTAAGTTTCATTTTGTAATATAATTTTGCCAGAGTTAATATTTATTTATTGCATAATAAAAATGTCCGCACTCCCGAAGTACAAAATTGGAAGTCTGAAAAACAGACCGCCACAGAGACAATGAAAAAGCTAGGCTTAAAACGAACAACGTTTTATAAACTTGTAAAGGAGGTAAACTTCGTATGATGCTTATTTGCCCAAATTGCTTTGAGATATTCCCCGAGCTTTGGCCCATACCTTGCCCTAAATGCAAAACAAAAGCTGTTCCAACAGACCCTGCAATAATCGGTGTTGTCAAAAAGCTAATAAAACTCGGATTTAAAGTAAACTACTCCTGTTGCTACACAGAGGACGAGGATGTTGGCAAAACAACTAAAATCCGTATTGAATTTGCTGAAAATTATCCACTAGCTTTATTCCAAGACCTGCCTTACGACTGGATGGTCTACGAGGATGTGGACGTTGCTAGTGAAACATACAAGAGATTTACAGCACTAGGTTGTGCTTATTGGCACCAGCCCGGAGAATGTGACGACGATATAGTTGACTTTGACAAAAGAGTAATTATAATGAATCTAGAGGAATGGCTCGATAATAGAGACCTTGATGCTTATAGAGCTCTATTGACTCTTTATGGATGCGGATAAAAAGAAAACCTCCTTGACGGATAAAACAGTCAAGGAGATTAATCAATAACCTTGAAGTATTCAAAGGCGTCTATTATAGCTTCTTCTTTATAAGGTGGAACTGAATAGTAGTGGTGTTTTCTTTTCTCTACTGCGTTTGGAGCTGGGTAAGTGGGTAAACCCAGCTTTCTCTTTACTTTGACAACATACGCTGTGTGAACCTTAAATCCGAAATGCTCCTCAACATATTGTTGTATCAACTTATTTGTAACTTTGTTAGGCAACCTCTGTCGATTGCCTGATAAATCTATTTTTACACGGATAAAATCATCTGGAGTTATTGTGGGACAGAAGAACAACTGTCTCCACGTGGCTTGAGCCGCTCGGATTAATGTCTTGGGCTGATTTTTTGAACCTTACGTTTACGGGAACATGTCAATGGGTTTTTCGGTCTTTTTTGAAAAATCGTCGTTCGCGGGAACATATCAACAAGCCTTTCTTTCTAATATACATGTTTA
>DUMS01000035.1 GCA_012839745.1 Tissierellia bacterium | reverse complement strand
TTTGCCGCCGACTTCCTTCAGATTCCACCTCGCGGTGGACACCCTTGTCTTAAGCTAACGGTTGGCACTATCAACCCCCGTATCGGACTTTCACCGACTAGCTTACGCCCATGCCGGGCACACTAAAGCAAATGGCACATGACAGAAAATGTCATGTGCCAGGACTAGCTATGGCTATAATCTTAGCACTGGCTTTGTGCAATAGCACTTAATTCAGGCTTGACTACTCTCAAAGCATCAAATTCTCCCTCGAAGTCAACGCCTTCTACTATCATAATATACTCTAAGGCACAAGGTACTGGTTTATCGCAGAGTGTCACTGTAAATGGCTGGCTCATTTCTACTTCTAGTTCATCAATATTATTCTCAACATCTATCTCATATAGATATCTCCAGCTTTGAACAACTTCCTTTTCTCCATTGCTGACTCTTATAAGCTTAAACAGTAAGTCAACTTCTACTTCATGTTCAGCACCTTTTTCATCTTCTGCCTCAAAGACAATAAGGCTTGAAAACTCTATTTTTACAACAGGTTTTTTCATGCAGGTAGCATCTATTCTCAGACGGTCCAATACGAATACCTGCCCTTTTTCAACCTTACCATCATCTATTTCGAAGAATGCATCTGCTGGTTTGAGCCCACACTCCAGAATTAGGTCCTTGTGTTTTGGGCATTTATCCTTATGCCTGAAATCATCATAATCTTCATATATTGGTGCTCTATTCATATCAGCTTCAGATTGGATTAAATATTTAGAATCGTTCATTTGATCAGCCCCCTCATATAATATATTGAGAATTTCATTCTCAGTACATTATATGAGGCTTATCCAATTTGGTTCAAAAAGTCTACTTTTTTAGGGACAAATCTTTCTTCTTCATCCCATTTGCTTTAATGGATTTCCTCCATCCCATTTCAGCAGCAAGTTTGTATAGGGTTCTTGGAAAATCAGCGGTAATAAATATGTCTTCTCCTGATGAATGCTCTAATATGTTTTTTGCCAGCTTTTCAAATGCTGCTCCCAAGCTTTTCTTAGGTCCATATCCTATTGGAACATTCTTTATTGATGTAAGCATTCCTCCTGCGCCAACTCCAACCCCCTGTCCCCAGCAAAGTCCTGCCTTTATGCACCAATTCTTCATCATTTCAATTGCTATGGCAGCTTGATGTCCTTCATAAAACCCGCAGTTTGCTATAGAATAAACAATAATATCCTTTTCTTCCTTGGCTGAAAAAAAGCTTTCCAATTGCATAAGACAATTCAATAAGTGAGATGGAATTCCATCTACATATATGGGAAATGCAAATACCAAAACATTGCATTCTGCCAGTTGTTCCATTTCCTTAATGCTCCCTATAAATGCAACTTTGCTAGTACTGCAATCCAGATTTACTGCATTTGCCTTTACCAGCCTTTCAGCAGTTATTTTTTCAGTTTCAGTAATATTTTTACCATAAAACCAAACCTTAAGATTAATTTTGTTGTTATATCGTCTTCTGTGATGCATTTCTCCATTCCTGATTTCAAAATACGGATGAATATAAGAAATGCTTCTATCTAATACATTCTTTACAAATGGACTAAACCCTCCATAACAACACTTGCTTATAACAATGACCTCGCTGCATTTCGATAAAAGTTCTCCCATATCTCCATATTCATCTCGTATCACACAAGCTGCAGGTGTCTTTACCCAGCATCCAAAGCAGCCTATACAATGATGTATAGTCCCATTATCAGAAATAACCATCATATCACTTGACATGTCAGGGAACAGTTTTTGAAAATCCTTAGTTTCCAAATCATGTATTAATAATCTCATCATCACCACTACTTTCATATGAATATGTAATTATTTTCTTAAAATCTTATCCATGGATTTCCCCTTCGCCAATTCATCGATTAGCTTATCCAAATAGCGAATTTCCCGCATAATTGGGTCTTCCATATCTTCCACCTGAACAACCGCATACTACACCCTTGATTAGAAAACTGGAAGGATTCAAGCGTGGAGCTTCTACGTCCTTTCTTGTATAATATTTTTATATTATATTGCTTTCAATTTAATTTATTTGTACATTATGCTCTAATTACTCACATTCAAAAACATCTACTCTCCATATTATTGGATAATTCTTAGCCCATTCCTGAATATCATGTACTTCTTCTTCTGTATGAACATAAATATAGGTTTCATCTCCATAGTGTTCGCTGGAAAAAATATGTACATTATCCCTTTTTAAATTTAGGGTAAACCACTTTATGTATCCTTCCTTAGTTAAATAATTAGTTAAAATTTCTTGTGCCAATTCAGGAACTACTTTCCCTTCAAAAACTATTTCCCTTGTTACATCATTAGGCACTCTTTTACCAAATTTCTCTCCTGATTTAATACCTTCTAAATCACTTTCCCAAAGGCGCATTTCAAATTCATCTGCATCCTCAAGTGCCCTTTTAGCTAAATCTAGCCACCAATCATAACTATCAAAAATTGGTACCATATTATTAGTATCAAACACTTTCCTATGGACCATAAACATTATAGTGTATCTCATCATCTACCCTCCTATTGTGCATTATGATTAAAGATAATTCCATGTATCACAACAATCTCTTTGCCTTCATCATATTTGAGACATCTCATCATCCACTGTATATTCACAGAAATCACCAAAATCATCTTCCTGGAATTTACGTAAAATAAATCATTTTGTCTCCAAAAACATGGTGATTTTCCCCTTATTACACAAATGCATCATAGCTCTAAAAACATAGTAGATGAAGATTCTATTTCTGAAAATCCATTCATCAAATAGAATCTATAAGCTGGGAAACCCTTTATAGTGTTCAATATAATACAATCAATATTTCTATCCCTCAATTCAAAAGTAATCTTTTTAATTAGTTCTCCTCCTATTCCTTTCCTTTGCATATCTGGTCGAATGCAAATATCTTCTATTCTGAAATAATCCTTCCCTATGGATGGAATTATAACCCCTACTACAAAACCAGCTATTTGACCTTTCTTCAATATAACCCATCCAATATACGTATTACCTGAAGTAAATTTATTCAAAAATACTTTCACTTTCTCAAAGTCATGATTCTCATTCCAAGGTTCCTTTGAATAAGCATCTATGAATATATTTGCACAAATCTCTATATCTTCTTTAAATAATTCTCTAACCAACAAACAAAATTGCACCTCACAAAATATCAAAGATATGAATAATATATCTATACACTTTCATTAAGCAAAACCATATGTATATGGTCTTCCCATTTACCGTTTATTTTTAAATATTTATATGCCAGCCCTTCATTATAGAATCCCAGCTTTTCTACTACCCTTAGGGAAGGCTTGTTTCCAGGCATAATATTGGCTTCAATTCTGTGCAATCCAAATTCATTAAACATAATTTCAATTCCCTTTTGAATTGCCTCGGTCATATAGCCTTTATTAATCTCATCTTTATCCAGTTTGTACCCAAGATGACATGATAAAAATGCTCCCCATATAATATTGCTAAAACCAACTGTACCTATTATTTTACTGCTGTCTTCCTTCTTGAAAATCCATAACCTGAAAGACCTTTTATCATTAATATTAGAAAATTCATTTTCCAACTGTTCTTCCTGATATTGCTTTGTATAAAACTCCTTACTTCTCAATGGCTCCCACGGTTCTAAAAAAGACTTGTTTCTTAAATAATAATCCAAAACCAATTGTGCATAGGACTTGTCCAATACCTTTAATACAAGCCTTTCGGTTTCATATACTTTCTGCATTATAACCTCCATGAAACATAAAATTCCAGTAATATCCATAGCCTTTACATGCACAGTCACTAAAAAGCACAAAATATTGAAAAAAAAACAAGGCTAATATGTTTTCTCAGTTATAATTATATCAAATAAGTTCTGTGATTTATATGTAATAAAGTCTATAAACTCTTCTACCTTATGTGAGGATAAATCTTTTTTTTGTAAAACAGTAATTTTTTCCTTCCAGATTAAGATAAAGAAATTTTCTGTGATGAAAATACTATCTATTTCATCATAGCCAATTGTGGCATTCTGTGCCAATTGGACTTTATCATCAGAAAAAGTAACTGTAACTTTTCCTACAGGAATTTTATCATATTCATTTAATAGCTTTATTGCAGCTTTATCAAATGAAGTTAGCTTTTCCTTTTTTGGCTTCCTTCCATATCTGAAGTATAACACTCCAAAGCCAGCTGAAAACGCTCCTGCCAATAAAGGTATTAGCATTTCCTTAGGCTTTACCAAAGAAGGAATCAATAGAAAAAAACCTATAAGCATCAAGAATATCCCATACACCTTATATCTAATATAACGCTTTTCAAGTACTTCTTCGGAAGCTTTTTTCTTTGAGTTCATTTTGTCAATATATTTCCACATATTAGGATACTCTTTTCTTGAAATTAATTCTGTTCTTTTTTCCAATGCCTCGCTTACCTGCTGTTTGAATGATGCATCATTATATTTGGTTAATACAAAAACAAACTCCATGAATATATCCCCCTTTAAAGTATCTATATAAGAAGCTATTGATCAATTAGCATAAAAATGCATCTGTTCATTATGGTGATTACTAATCTCATAATCTTGACAAACTTTAATTTTTACTTCCTTGCTAAACTTTGGTTTTCTTCCCATAAAAAACACCTCCAAGTAGATAATCTAATTTTAATTGATTAGACTATCTACTTTGAAGGTATCATATCAGTCATTTATGATAAGTCTCACCGTGTATTACTGAATACATGACTTTCCCTGAATATTAAGTAAAAAGTCGTACATCATGTACGACATATTTATAAATTATCATATATCTGGCCTCTATTTCCTATATCAATAATCAGTATTACGAGTTCTTTATCATTC
>DUMS01000034.1 GCA_012839745.1 Tissierellia bacterium | reverse complement strand
ATTGAGTGCCAGATCGCTCGACTTGCATGTGTTAGGCACGCCGCCAGCGTTCGTCCTGAGCCAGGATCAAACTCTCATTAAAAAAGTTCCCTTAGCTCTTTTGACTTTACTCAAAGTACTTCACACTATTCATTTATTCAGGTTCATTTAACATCAGCTTTTGTAGTATATCATCTTATTTTATTTCTGTCAACAGTTTTTTGTAACTTATTTGACTCATATATCTGTTGCTTTATTTCGAGCTGACAAGTATTAATATTAAACCTTTTTTTCATGATTGTCAATGCTTTTTTTGATTTTATTCATTTCTTTTTTCAACTCCTGTAAATCACTTAGATATACTTCTCTTAAGCCCTTATTATATATTACTGCCGCAGGATGATATAGAGGGAATAAACTGTATTTGTTGCCCTTTATATATATGGACTCCAATTTTCCATGCATTTCTCCAATTTTAATGTTTTTATCAAACAGGGATTTAAGAGGTGTGTTTCCCAGTGTAACTATTACATCTGGACTGATTATATCTATCTCTTCAAGCAAAAACTCCCTAAAGTCCTCTATTTCCTTAATAGTAGGAGCCCTATTTGAAATCCTCCCTGTTTCAGGGTTTATCCTAGTTGGCCTATACTTAACTGAATTGGTTATATATATGTCTTCCCTTCTAATATCCAATACCTGAAGGAATTCCTCCAGATGTTTACCAGCCTGACCAACAAAAGGCTTTCCAAGTTCCACCTCCTTGGCTCCAGGAGCTTCACCAATAAGCATTATAGGACTATTTAAATTTCCCTGTCCTAAAACCAGCTTTTCATTTGGATATCTTTTTATTATGTTTTCATTTAGGACTTTAATTCTTTCCTCTTTCACCCTATCAACCTTTCAAATTATTTTTATCAGCCTTTAGCTCATCATATTTACTCCTTATACTCTTTAAGTCTTTCCAAGCATCTAATTTTTTACTCTCATCTCTTAAAAGTGCTGCAGGATGATATGTAGCAATTATATTAAACTTCCCCTTTTTATACCAGATTCCTCTATTCTGTGTGATTCTAAAATTCTTATCTATTATATTTCTTGCTGATATGACCCCAAGGCATACTATTATCATAGGATCTACTATTTTAACCTGCCACCTTAAAAAATCCAGACATTTCTCGCATTCCTCATCATGAGGGTCCCTGTTATTAGGAGGCCTGCATTTTACAATATTTGCAATATATACCTCATCCCTATTAAGCCCTATGGAGTTCATCATCTTGTCCAAAAGCTGCCCTGCTCTTCCAACAAAAGGCCGTCCCATTTTATCCTCGTAATAGCCTGGGCCTTCTCCAATAAACATTATATCAGCCTGGGGGTTTCCTTCTCCAAATACTACATTTGTCCTGTTTCTAGATAACGGACATCTATTACACTTATGCACAAATGCCTCAAGCTCTTTTAAATTATACATAAAAGCCCTCCTAACACTAAAAAAGAGCCAAAGAAGTACCTCTGGCTCAGTCTGCTAGTCAATTATCGGTTTCATTGTGGGGAATAATATAACATCTCTTATGCTTGGCTTATCTGTCAAAAGCATAATCAGCCTATCTACTCCTATGCCCAGACCTCCTGTTGGTGGAAGCCCTACCTCCAATGCATTTATAAAATCATAGTCCATCATATGTGCTTCAGCATCTCCAGCTTCCCTTTGCTTTACCTGTTCCAGGAATCTTTCCTTCTGGTCTATTGGGTCATTTAATTCGCTAAAAGCATTTGCAATTTCCCAGGTGTTTATGAAGGCTTCAAATCTATTAGTAAGTCTTGGGTCATCCGGATTCCTCTTGGCAAGAGGTGAAACTTCCACTGGATGATGAGTTATAAATGTTGGCTGTATTAAATGTTCTTCACAGAACTCTTCAAACATTTCACTTATAACATTGCCCCTCTTCATTCCAGGTTTGATTTCCAGTCCCTTTTCCTTTGCTATTTTAATAGCTTCCTCATCAGTATTTATTTCATTAAAATCTATGCCTGTATACTCCTTTATAGCTTCAATCATTGACATTCTCCTCCATGGAGGAGTCAAATCTATTTCTTTGCCCTGATAATTGATCTTAGTAGTACCAAGGGCCTTCTGAGCTGCATATGCAACTATCTGCTCAGTAATCTCCATCATATCCTTATAGTCAGCATATGCCTGATACAATTCAATGCTTGTAAATTCAGGATTATGTTTATGGTCCATTCCTTCGTTTCTAAACATTCTTCCCATTTCATAAACCTTTTCAAATCCGCCTACTATTAGCCTCTTTAAGTACAATTCGTTTGCAATCCTTAAGTACATATCAATATCCAATGTATTATGATGGGTTATGAAAGGCCTTGCATTTGCACCACCAGCTATGGTGTTAAGAATTGGGGTATCTACCTCCAAAAAGTCCCTTTCATCCAAATACTCTTTTATGGCCTTGATTATTTTAGCCCTTAATATAAATGTCTCCTTCACTTCAGGGTTTACTATTAAGTCCACATACCTCTGCCTGTACCTTAAATCAGGGTCCTTTAATCCATGGAACTTTTCTGGGAGTATTTGAAGGGACTTGCAAAGCAAGGTAATATTTCTTGCTCTAACAGATATTTCGCCTGTTTTTGTTTTGAACACTTCACCGGTAACTCCAATAATATCTCCAATATCCAATAATCCCAGCTTTTTATATGCTTCTTCACCAATTACATCCATTTTTATGAATATCTGAATTCTTCCCTTGCTATCCTGTATATCCATAAAGCTGGCTTTCCCATGGCCTCTTTTGGATCTGATTCTGCCTGCAACTGATACTGTCTTTTCCTCTAGTTCATCGTAATTCTCCTTAATAGTTGTACTGTGGTGAGTGTATTCATATTTTTCTATCAAGAAAGGGTTTTCACCCATATTCTGCAGTTCTTTCAGCTTTTCTCTTCTGATTCTCCGTAATTCGTTGATATTTTCTTCAGTTCCTGACACTTATATAACCTCCTCTATCTTGTTATAGTTATTATTTTATACTTTATGACTCCATCTGGTACCTGAACCTCCACAATATCTCCTTTCTTTTTCCCTAATAAAGCACTTCCCACTGGAGATTCATTTGAAATCTTTCCTTCAAATGGATTTGCTTCTGCTGAACCAACTATTGTATATTCCATTTCTTCATCATATTCCAGGTCATTTACAACTACTTTGGAGCCTATGCTTACTACATCAGTACTTATTTCTTCATCGTCTATTAATTTTGCATTTCTCAATACTGCTTCTAATTTTGCAATTCTTTCTTCCAGCTGTGCCTGTTCATTTTTTGCCTCGTCATACTCAGAGTTTTCGCTTATATCTCCAAAAGCTAATGCTTGCTTAATCCTTTCTGCGATCTCTTTCCTTCTAACAGTTTTTAATTCATCCAACTCATTTTCCAATCTTTTCAGCCCTTCTGACGTCAAAAATATATCTCTATCAGCCATTTACAATTCTCTCCTTTTTCCATATATTTAAACTTGTTTGCCTATGGATATCAACATTATTATTTATATATGCAACATATTATAATCAAGGGAATTTGAATTGTCAAGCGCTTACAGTTTTCCCTTATTTTTTATTTTTTCATTCACAAACTCCTCAACTGAATAAATTTCACCATTGACGATAAATTCCTTTAAATCTTCCCTGTCATAACTATTTAAACTTTCATACAGTCGAGAACAGATTACTTCAGGTAAATAGCTGTTCTTTGCTATATTTAAATTATCTTTACTGAATACAAAATCCTCAATTGAAGCTTTTCCATGAAGCAATGCACTTTTTCTCAAGACTTTTTTTAAACTGAAATCAAATACTATTGTTTCACTTCTTAATTTTCTAAAATCAATACTGTAATTATCTATTAGATTAATAATAATAGAGTAATTTGTCAATATTTTATCTATATTTTTAGAATAAAAAATCGACAAGCCCGTTTTTTCCAGTATATGTTTATATATATTATCTATAACATTATCCTTGTATTTGCCTGTTATTGTTATAAATCCTACTTCTTTATAAATTGATTCTATTAGGTCTTTTGTCTGTTTTTCATCATCACCTATTATCAATAGCTCCTTGCTTTTCAAATCTGTACCCAATAAGCTATATATTTTCTTTAAGGCTGCAGGTAAAAATGATATGAGCAAATCTGTTCCATCCAGTACCTTTAAATTTGTTCCATTTTCTATTGCCTTCAGGTCCTGTCTATTGAACAAAGACATGTCCTCAAATATAATACTATCAATATTTGCATCCTTTAATCTTTCTATAGCCAATATGAAGTTTTCTATTACTTTCTCCTTTTCATCAAAATAATCCCTTAAATAAATTCCACAAACCTTTCCTATTATATTTCCTTTAAGATCATATATATTCTCCATTAACCTGGGGCGTATAACAGGAATTAAAGTATTGGGAAGGATTCTTTTTATTCCCCTGTAATAACAATCAAAATACCTCTCCTGACTTAAGATGTAAATAAAGCCAATAACAATTCCCCCCTTTCAATATATATAATGTATTATATGAATGCATGAGTATTTGTATAACTGGTCAGCCTAAAAGGTATTTAGTTCTAGCAAATAATCTAACAGAATTCTTTCCACCTCATCTCTTGAATTGATATGGTTAATTTCATTCTTCACCTTATTGGAATTCTTCAATCCCCTTATATACCATGCTATATGTTTTCTCATTTCCTTAACTGCTACTCTTTCCCCTTTGTCCATGCACAGCATGTTTAGATGCCTAATTGCCATATTTATTATTTCATCATAAGTAGGCTCCAAATCTCCTTTTCCTTCCTGTATAAGAGCAATTCTTTTAAATATCCAGGGGTTTCCAAGTGCACCTCTTCCAATTGCAACTCCATCGCATCCTGTATATTCCATCATATTTATAGCATCCATTGGCTCAAATACATCTCCATTTCCTATTACAGGAATGGCAACAGACTTCTTTACCTCCTTTATAAAATCCCAGTCTGCTTGACCTGAATAAAACATATCCCTGGTTCTGCCGTGGACAGTAATTGCAGAAACACCTTCTTCTTCAGCTATTTTTGCTACTTCAATTCCAGTTAGATGATTTTTATCCCAACCCATCCTGATTTTCACAGTAACAGGTTTGTTTGATACTCTTACCACCTTTTTCAATATCTGCCTTACAAGCCTAAGGTCCTTTAGAAGTGCTGCACCATCCCCATTTTTCACTATTTTAGGAGTGGGGCATCCCATGTTTATATCCAAAATGTCTATATCTTCCCTGGGGTTTATATATCTTTCAACTACTTCTGCCATTATATCCGGGTCTGAGCCAAATATCTGCAATGAAATAGGCCTTTCATCCTGAGCTATATTAGTTAGGTCTATAGTATTTCTATCCTCATAGTATAATCCCTTGCTGCTTACCATCTCTGATACCACAAGGCCTGCTCCCATCTCTCTGCAAATAGTCCTAAATACTCTGTCTGTAACACCAGCCATGGGAGCTAGAATAACATTGGTCTTCAGATAAACTCTTCCTATATTCATTCAATCACCCCTTAATAAGAAAAAAGTAGCCTTTTGGCTACTTGTTCCTTTCATATATTATGCGTAATCCTTCAAGGGTTAGCATCTTATCTATCTTATTGATATATTTGCTTTCTGATCCTATAAAAGTAGCAAACCCGCCAGTTCCTATTACATTTTTTACTTCTCCTTCATCCTTCATCTCTTCTATCATCTTCTCAATAATATAGTCCACCAAGCCAATATATCCATTAACTAATCCGGATTGAATGCTATTTACTGTATTTTTTCCAATTACATTTTTAGGTTTAACCAATTCAACCTTTGGCAGCTTAGCAGTCTGTAGAAAAAGAGCTTCGCTGGAAATCTTAATTCCTGGTGCTATTACTCCTCCTAAATAATCCCCTTCCTTCGAAATGGCACAAAAAGTTATAGCTGTTCCAAAGTCTACTATTATCAATGGTCCTCCATATTTCTCATAGGCTGCTACTGCATTTACAATCCTGTCTGCTCCTAATTCTCGAGGATTTTCATATTTAATATTCATTCCTGTTCTGATTCCGGGTCCTACAACAAATGGTTCCTTATTGAAGTATTTTACACTCATAGCAGACAGCGTATGCATTAAAGTGGGAACTACTGATGAAATTATTACATCATCCACATCGTCAGATGACATGCTGTTATATCTGAAAATCTGCTCAAAAAGCAATCCATACTCATCTGAGGTCTTATTTTTGTCTGTGGCTATCCTCCAATCATACAGCAATCTTTTCCCTTTGAATATGCCCAATACTATATTGGTATTGCCTACATCTATAGCCAGTAACATATATTCACCATCCAATCCTATTTGTTTCTGCTCTTTAAAGCTCCGATAATATTAGTTACTATTATAATTGCAATAATAGTTTCAGGTATCCCATTTGTTATGCCAATGCCTATTATAGTATTCCTAACCATGTTAATATCTTGTCCCAATACTGATACCAGACGGCGTCCATAAAGCATATACATGCTAAAAAGAACTCCAACTGTATTAGTTAATGTCCCCACAATTGAAGGTATTATAATATCCATAGCTTTGTTTTTTAACCTTTTGTTAGCATAGATTCCTATTATTAGGCTCAATATTATTAGAACCACATTAATAATTAACGACCATATGCTACTGAATTCAACTATATTAATATATATTCCGTATGCTAAATATCCAATTATTCCTATCCACAACAGGTTCAAAACCCTTAAGGCTTTGTTTTCGCCTAATCCTTTTATAAACCTATAAGTATAATACGTAACTATGCCAATTAGTACTCTAGGCAATACAGAAACAACTGGATTTAAAAATACAAAAGACATAGGCGTAGGATTAGTAATAGCCTGAAATATACTAAATAGCCCAAATATAAGGCCTATAAGGCTTCCAATCAGTGGACCTTCAGTAATTGCTCCTATAATTACCGGTATATGCATTATAGTTGCTCTTGTAGGCCCTATAGGAATAAATCCTAAAGGTGTCATGCCTAATACTATGGAAATACCTCCCAAAACTCCTACAATGGTCATTTTCCTTACAGATAAGCTGTTTTCTACTCTTTTCATTTTTCTACCTCCCGCTCTGGTTCCCTATGGATACCAGTCGTATTTTTAAATAATTCTAGTGTCCAGCTCTTATACAGATGCCGGCAAGATAATTATAAATCCTTTTACGCATTTTTTCAACAAAATATGCAAATTAAATAAGCATGGCCTTGACCATGCTTATTGGTTTAACGGAAAAACATTAATAAAAGCCCTGCTGCTACTGCTGAACCAATTACTCCTGCTACATTTGGCCCCATTGCATGCATTAGCAGGAAATTGCTTGGATTTGCCTCTTGTCCAACCTTTTGACT
>DUMS01000033.1 GCA_012839745.1 Tissierellia bacterium | reverse complement strand
GCCTTCTTATTCTGGTCTTTATGACTACTTCATCGTCATACCTGGCTGGTTTTATATACTTACAATATGCTTCAGCCACTGCAGTATATACTCCTAATTTCTCCAAATCCAGATATCTGATTCCAAGACTCCTCAAAAATTCTACCCTTCCTATTTCAAACCATGTAAAGTAGTTTCCATTGTATACTACTCCCATCTGATCTGTATCCTTATATCTAACCCTTATAGTTGTAGAATTCTCCATAGATACCTCCTAAAGTACTTTGGCTTCTCCCTTATATACCACTCCTGTAGCTGCATCTACAGTTACTATATCCCCATCCTTCAATATGCTGGTAGCATCATTTGCTCCTACAATTGTAGGTATTCCAAAGTTCAATCCAACTATTGCGGCGTGGGAAGTAAGGCCTCCTCTTTCAACTATTATTGCCTTAGCCTTTTCCATAAATTCTACAAGATCGCTGTCTGTATATTGACAGACTAAAATATCTCCCTTTTTGAATTTGTCTTTCAATTCAAGCTTACTATTTCCTACGCATACTTTACCGTATACTGATTCTCTTCCAATACCTGTTCCCTTCAACAGTATCTTTCCAATGGTGTGTACCTTAAGAAGATTTGTAGTCCCTGAAACTCCTACAGGTATTCCGGCAGTTATCACTATCAGGTCACCTTCATTTACATATCCCTTCATCATGGCGCTGTGAATAGACATATCTATTACTTCATCTGTATTCTCACTTTTAACTGACAGCACCGGATATACTCCCCAGACTAAAGCCAGCTTTCTCATTACCCTTTCTGTAGTAGTGGCTGCAATTATAGGGGATTTTGGTCTGAATTTAGATACTGCCTTTGAAGTATATCCGCTGGATGTAGCCGTTATTATGGCTGTTGCCTTCAGATCTTCAGCTATAGTACAGGTTGCCCTGCTAATTGCATTGGTTGTGGATATATGATTATCCAGTATCCTTTTTGATATTAAAGTATCCAGATATTCTGTTGATGTTTCAGTTCTTATGGCAATGTTGCTCATGGTCTTTACAGCTTCTACAGGATATTTTCCAGCTGCAGTTTCACCTGACAGCATTATGGCATCTGTACCATCAAGTATGGCATTTGCCACATCAGTAACCTCCGCCCTTGTAGGCCTTGGGTTCCTTATCATAGAATCCAGCATCTGTGTTGCAGTGATAACCGGTTTCCCTGCTACGTTGCATTTTTTGATTATCATCTTCTGAAGTAATGGAATTTCTTCCGGCTCTATTTCAACGCCTAAATCACCTCTGGCTACCATTATGCCATCAGAGGCTTCAATTATCTCATCTATATTATCAATGCCTTCCTGGCTTTCAATCTTGGATATTATTTCAATGTGCTCTCCTCCGTTTTCCTCCAGTACCTTTCTAATCTGAAATACGTCATCTGCCTTTCTTACGAAGGAAGCAGCTATGAAATCTACATCATTTTCAATTCCAAATTTTATGTCGCTGATATCCTTTTCTGTTATAGCTGGCAGATTTATAGGAGTGTTGGGCACATTGACCCCTTTATGGTCTTTTAATGTCCCACCATTTATAACCCTGCACACTATATCAGTTCCATTGACTATTTCCTTAACCTCTAATTCCACCAGCCCGTCATCAATGAGTATTCTGCTGCCTATGGTTACATCATTTGGCAATCCAACATAGGATATGCTGACAATGGATTCATCTCCTTCAACATCCCTTGTTGTCAGAGTAAATATATCATTATCCGATAGAGTAATAGCTCCATTTTTAAACTTCTTTAGCCTTATTTCCGGCCCCTTTGTATCCAGCATTATGGCTATTGGCAATCCTAATTCATCTCTTACCTTCTTGATGGTATCTATCCTCTTCTTATGCTCCTCATAGGTACCATGGGAGAAATTGAGCCTTGCCACATTTAAACCATTGAGAATCAGCTGTTTTAACACTTCTTCATCTTCTGATGCAGGTCCTATGGTACATACTATCTTTGTCTTCTTCATGTTATCACTCCTCTTATCTATATCGAAAGAATTTTTGCAATCTCATAGGTATGCTTATCAAATACCTTTTGTGTATTCAATGCTTCTTCCAGGTCTACGCTTATTATTTCATTGCACTTTACACCTAGAGCTTTACCTGTTTCATTTGCCAATAAAAGCTCTACTGCTTTATTACCCATTTTGCTTGCAAGTATTCTATCAAATGCTGTTGGAGTACCCCCCCTTTGAATATGCCCCAATATAGTAACTCTAACATCAGTATTTGTCCTTTCCTGTACTGTTTCAGCTACTTCATAGGCATTACCTACTCCTTCTGCCAGAACTATTATATGGTGCAATTTCCCTCTGTTTTTGCCTTGTATTACCCTTCTGCATACCTCATCTATGTTAAAATCCATTTCAGGAACAATAATGCTCTCTGCTCCTCCTGCCAGCCCTGCATAGAGGGCAATATCGCCACATGAACGCCCCATGACTTCCACTACATTTGCTCTTCCGTGGGACGTTGAAGTATCCCTAAGCTTGCTCATGGCATCCACTACCGTTTCAACAGCAGTGAAAAATCCAATTGTATAGTCTGTATATCCCATATCATTATCAATTGTACATGGAATACATATAACAGGTATTCCTGCATCATTTAAGGCCTTTGCACCACGAAAGGTACCGTCACCTCCTAATATTACCAGACCGTCAATATCAAATATTCTCAGCACATTCAATGCCTTGTTAAAACCTTTTTCCGTCATAAATTCATCTGACCTGGCACTTCTTAGCATTGTACCTCCTCTGTGTATTATATCTGCCACAGATGATAGGTTCATTTCCTCCAGCTTGCCGTTTATAAGGCCATTATACCCTTCCTTGATTCCATATACCTTCAGCTTGTTGTATATGGCTGTTCTTACAACTGACCTTATAGCAGCATTCATCCCTGGAGCATCTCCACCGCTTGTTAAAACTCCTATTGTCTTCATATTTAACCTCCCAATAATCACATTATACCTAAATCAAACAATACTGACTGTATCTCATCAGCTTCAAATTCAGGAGCCAGTATTTCGTATAACTCCTCATCCCCTTCTTTAGCAAATAGCTTAACCTTTACCAAGAAGCCTTCATCTTTAAGTTTTTTTTCTATTTTTTTTGCTGATTCCAAACCTGTAGCAAGATATACTGCAGTCCACATTTTAAACTCCCCTACCTGAAATAAATATTATTATATATCCTAATATAATTTATAGTTTAAGCTCACCTTAAGAGCCTAAGAAACCTTAACATTTTCCTCTCCAAGGATGCTTATAAGCTCCTGGAAAAGCTCTTTTTCTTCAGTATTAACCCAATAATCCCTATGGGCCATTACAGTTCTATTTGTCGATTCCATATACACATACACAGGTATTTCACCTTTATGCTTTAATAAAACCTTTTTAATGGATTCTAATACATCAATTGATTTGCCTTTTGATATTTTAAGGTAAACCTTCCCCTTTCTATACTTTGAAAGAGGGCTTATCCTTTCACATATTATTTTAGGGTCCTCTTCTTCACTTGTAGTAATCTTCCCTTCAATAACCACAATGTTATCTTCTTCAATAAACCTGTTATATTTTTCATAAGTGGCAGGAAATACAATGCACTCTATTGTTCCATATAGGTCTTCCAGGTCTATAAATGCCATCATGTTGTTGTTCTTGGTTATTTTATTCTTTTTAGAATTAATAATACCACCAATTACTACTCTTTTTCCGTCCAAATTTTCACTCATATTATTTTCCATATGCTCATTTGCTTGCAATATCTCAGAAGTATTCAGTGTTGTAATTCTCTTAAGCTCATCCTCATAGGGCTGTAATGGATGTCCACTTATATATATCCCCAGTGTTTCCTTTTCCATAACCAGCAGATTTCTCTGTGGAAATTCCTTTAAATCGGGAAGATTATCAATGCATATGTTGTTATTGATATCTTCAAACATTGAAAACTGGCCATCCAGATTTCTCTTCATATTAGCATGGATACTGTCCATTGTCTTTTCAAATATGGCCAAAAGCTGTGCCCTATTTCCTCCCAGGCTATTCATAGCGCCGCATTTTATCAAACTTTCCACTGCTCTCTTGTTCACAATGGATGGATTTATTCTCTCAATGCGCTCGCAAAAATCAGTGAAACTTTTAAAAGGCCCTGATTTCCTTGCTTCTATAATTACATCTATCAATGCCTCACCTACATTTTTTACTGCCATTAGACCAAATCTTATTTTCCCATCCACAACTGTAAACTTCTTATAGCTTTCATTTATATCAGGAGGAAGCACTTCTATACCTAACCTCTTACATTCCTGGATGTATAGTGAAACAGAATTGGTATCCCCCATTACGCTGCTTATCAGTGCAGCCATAAATTCCACAGGATAATAGTACTTGAGCCAAGCAGTTCTATATGCTACTACTGCATAAGCTGCAGAATGGGACTTGTTAAAGGCATATTTGGCAAAATCAATCATCAGATCATAAATCATGTTTGCCGTCTTTTCATCTACTCCATTTCTTATGGCACCTTTTACTATGACATGACCCTTTTCATCAGTTTCACCGTATATGAACCTTTTTCTCTCCCTCTCCATAACATCCATTTTCTTCTTGCCCATGGCTCGCCTTAAAAGGTCTGCACCACCCATGGTAAATCCGCCTATGTCCCTTACAATCTGCATTACCTGTTCCTGATATACTATGCAGCCATAGGTTACCTCTAAAATAGGCTTAAGCTTTGGATGCAGATATTCAATGTTCTCAGGATTGTTTTTGTTTACAATATACTGGGGAATTTGATTCATGGGTCCGGGTCTAAACAAGGAGTTTGCAGCTATTAGGTTTTCAAACATATTTGGCTTAAGCTCCTTTAAAAACTGCCTCATGCCGGCACTTTCAAACTGGAACACTCCCAGGGTTTCTCCCTTTGCAAACATATCCAGCACATTGGGGTCCTCGTAATCAATAGCGTTGAAATCAATTTTACATCCATGATTCCTTTCTATTAACTCCACTGCATCTCTGATAACTGTAAGGGTTCTTAGCCCTAAAAAATCCATCTTTAAAAGACCCAACTCTTCCAACTCTATCATATTAAACTGGGTAGTTATGGCATCGTTGTTTCTTGACAGGGGTACATAGTTGGTTATGGGCTCCTTTGATATGACTACCCCTGCTGCATGGGTAGATGTATGGCGAGGAAGGCCTTCCACAGCTAAGGCCAGGTCAATTAATTTCCTTACTTCATCCCTTGTTTCATACAGTTCCCTTAATGTCTTGTTTACATCCAGAGCTTTTGAGATGGTCATTCCCAATTCCATTGGGATCTGTTTTGCTATATAGTCAACTTCTCCATAGGGCATGTTTATTGCTCTTCCTACATCCCTTATGGCTCCCCTTGCTGCCATGGTACCAAAGGTGCATATTTGAGCAACCCTATCAGAACCGTATTTATTCACCACATAATCTATGACCTCTTCTCTTCTCTCATAGCAGAAGTCTATATCTATATCAGGCATGGACACCCTCTCAGGGTTCAAAAACCTTTCAAACAGCAAATCGTATTTTAATGGGTCTATGTCTATTATCCCCAAGGCATAGGATACAATGCTTCCAGCGGCGGAACCCCTTCCAGGCCCTACCATTATTCCTTTATCCTTTGCATACTTAATAAAATCCCAGACGATTAAAAAGTAATCCACATAACCCATGTCCACTATTGTCTTAAATTCAAAATCAAATCTCTCTTCTATTTCCGGGGTTATATCATTATATCTCTTTTTAAGCCCTTCAATACATAATTTTCTAAGATACTCTACATTGGTATATCCTTCAGGCACCTTATATTCAGGCAAATGCATGGTGCTGAAGTCTAAGGTTACATTGCACCTTTCGCCAATCCAGACTGTGTTCTCCAAAGCTTCTTTTTTATAATCAAATAGCTCCCACATTTCCTCACAGGACTTTAAATAGAATTCGTCTGTAGGAAATTTCATCCTGTCCTTATCATCCACAGTCTTTCCCGTTTGTATGCACAACAGCACATCGTGGACCAATGCATCTTCCTTTTTTAAATAATGTACATCGTTGGTTGCCACCAGTGGAATTCCTGTTTCTTCACTTAATCTTATGAGAAGCTCATTTACCTCTTTTTGCTCCCTGATTCCATGGTCCTGTAACTCCAGAAAGAAATTATTCTGTCCAAATATATCATTGTATTCAAGGGCTACCCTTTTGGCCCCTTCATAGTTTCCATTCAATAGATGATGCTGCACCTCTCCTGCCAGGCAGGCGCTTAAAGCTATTATTCCCTCACTGTATTTTCTAAGTACATCATGGTCTACCCTTGGCTTATAGTAGAATCCCTTTACATATCCTTCTGAAACAATTTTCATCAGGTTTTTATATCCAACATTGTTTTCAGCCAAAAGCACCAGGTGATACTGATTCTTGTCCTTCTGTTCCTTCTCATAGTATTTGTTTATGGCTACATACATCTCTGAGCCCAATATGGGCTTAATGCCTTTTTGTTTAGCCTTCTTATAGAAATCTATAACTCCAAACATAGCCCCGTGGTCTGTTATGGCTATGGTATCCATTCCTAATTCCTTTGTCCTATCCAAAAGGTCTCCAATTCTTGCAGAGCCATCCAATAAGCTGTACTCTGTATGGACATGCAGATGAACAAATCCATTCCTATTCATAAAAAAACCCTTCCTAATGTAGTATAATTATATTTTATCACAAATACAGAATAATAAAACTGTAAAATACAAGGCTTGTTGAAGTTATAGAAGGTATTTCTTTAGTGCTATACTATGTTAATATATTAACATATCTTGAGGGAATTTTCTATGTTTTTTGAATATTTAAATATATTATCTTTGTCTAAAATGTGTCAACTATGCGTATTTCTTGAATAAAATGGAATTGACACCAGGTTATATATTTGATAATATTGTATCGATGTCATAATTTTCTTTATATAAATAGTTTTGAAAATAAACACTAAAAGGAGGACACTTGATGAACTCAGATAGCACTAGAGCTGCGGAAATGCCTTCAGATGTTATTTATGAGAAAGTAAAAAAGGATGATATACAGGAAAAATCAAATATAAAAAAGGCAATTAGCCTAGAAACCTTTGTTTTCCTGGGTTTGTTTATTGCCCTGTTTGGAGCTTTGGGAAGCAAAATGGGTGCTATAAACATGATAAACACAATAATGAATACAGCTTATGCCCTGCTAATTGACACAGTATTCTACATCATGAGCATTGCAGTCATCGCAGGAGCAATTTCAGGACTGTTTTCTGAATTTGGAGTAATAGCAATGATAAATAAAATCCTTTCGCCACTAATGAAACCCATCTATGATTTACCTGGTGCTGCCATTATAGGCGTTCTATCAACTTACCTTTCCGATAATCCGGCAATACTGACTCTGGCAGATGACAGAAACTTTAAAAAGTACTTCAAAAAATATCAGTTGCCAGCACTGACCAATCTGGGTACAGCTTTTGGAATGGGGCTTATTATCACAGCTTTCATGATAGGATTGCACTCTCCTACCGGGGAGAATTTTATATTAGCAGTTGTAGTAGGAAATATAGGTGCAATAATAGGAAGTATTGTAAGTACCAGACTAATGCTAAGGTATACATCCAGGATATATGGAAAGACTGAAATGTGCATCCCACAGGATGAAAGCTCTAACAATTCCGATTTCAACTATCGTACTGTTCGCAGCGGAAGCATCGGAACAAGGTTCATGGATTCCCTATTAACCGGTGCAAAATCAGGAGTGGATATGGGCCTTGCAATAATACCCGGAGTTTTAATTATATGTACAATTGTGCTTATGCTTACCAATGGTCCTTCTCCTGATGGATATACTGGTGCTGCCTACGAAGGAATTGCCTTTTTACCTCTGATAGGCAAAAAGCTTAAGTTTATTCTGGTCCCCTTATTTGGATTCTCATCTCCTGAAGCTATTTCCGTTCCTATAACTTCCCTGGGTGCAGCAGGTGCAGCCATTGGACTTGTTCCAAGGATGGTTGAAACTGGTGCCGTACATGCAAATGATATCGCAGTCTTTACAGCCATGTCCATGTGCTGGAGCGGATATTTAAGCACCCACGTTGCCATGATGGATGGATTAAAGTGCAGCCATCTGACAGGGAGGGCTATATTTAGCCACACAATTGGAGGGCTAGTGGCAGGAATTTCTGCAAACTGGATATTCAAGCTTATATCACTGATAGTTTAAACAGGGATGGTTTTCTTTCCATCCCTTCTTTTTTAATGATTGTGTTTATGGTAGAATATATTCATAAATATTATGGAGGTTGGCCATGGACAATATAATAATTACAAATAACAGATTAGTATATGAAAAGTATAAGAACCTATTCCCTATGGTGTACAACGAGAAATATTCCTATCTGGATGTTTTGGAATATGTAAGAAATAAAGTACATGAAGGCCATGTATTGATTACCCATCCCTTATCAGGAAGCATTAAACCAAATGAAACTCCCTATAAAACTATAGTAATAAGCAAGAAGAAGGGAGCTTTGGACTACGACAGTTTAGCCATTATAGAAAACAGCATTGCTACAGCCAAGAAATTTATATCATCAAAGCCTACTCCAAACTGGCCAGAAAGAATTCTTGAGGATTTTAGAATTGTTGACCTTTCCTTAATTGAAAATGCCATAGATAAATTAATATAGAACAATCCCTTTAACTGGATTGTTCTATATTAAATCCTTCAAATCCTTTGCTATTAAGTTGGTTAATTCCTCAATGGCTTCCTTTTCATCTATGCCATTAGTGATTATTGTTATTTCATCTCCTGAAAAGGCGCCAAGGGACATAACGCCTATTATGCTTTTCCCGCTTACCTTCCTGCCATCAAGTTCTATATACACATGGCAGGAAAACTTGTTGGCAACTTGTACAAATAATGCAGCTGCTCTTGCATGTAATCCATCCTCATTATTCAATACTACCTTTCTTTTCTGCATTAAACTTCTCCTTTCTTCTTAAATCTTCTGCTATCTTTTCTATTCTCCTGAATCTATGGTTTACACCTGATTTCCCCACTGGCGGTTTTAACATAGCTCCCAGTTCTTTTAAACTGGCATCCTTGTTTTCCAGCCTTAATCTGGCTATTTCCCTAAGGTTCTCTGGAAGCTTGTCTATTCCTATTTTACTATCTATATACTCAATGTTTTCTACCTGCCTAATAGAGGCATTTATGGTTTTGCTTAAATTTGCAGTTTCACAGTTAACAATTCTGTTTATATTGTTTCTTACATCCTTAAGTACCCTTATGTCTTCAAACTTCAGCAATGCCTGGTGGGCTCCTATTATATTCAATATATCAACTATCTGCTCCCCTTCTTTTAAATAAATCACATAGTTCTCCTTCCTCATGACTATTCTGGCATTCAGCCCGAAGGAATTGATTATTTGAAGGAGATCCCTGCTGTGCTCCTCGTTATTTGTTACAAATTCCATATGATATGATTTCTCAGGATTGCTTATTGAGCCACCGCCCAAGAAAGCTCCCCTTATATACGCTCTTTTACAGCATCTATTCTTAATAAGCCTTTCCGGAACCTTATAGAGCACATTGAAGTTGTTGTCTTCTCCATCCATTATCAGACCTACATCCCTAAGTATCATATTGACTATGTTTGTATTCATGACCACTATCAGATAATTGTTATTCTTCTTCAGCTGCCTGTTTCTTCTAACCATTACTTCCACTTCTGTATTGTATAATATCTTTAGAAGGGAAAATATCCTTCTGGCTATGGCAGCGTTTTCAGTTACGAATTTAAGGCTTATCCTTCTCATACCTGATATCTGAATTGTTCCGCACATACGAATAATTGCAGCCAGTTCTGCTATTGAACAGCATTTATTCTCAATAGGCAATCTTGATATTTCATTTTTAGCCATAGATGAAAATGACATAATATCTCTCCTATTTCTATTCTATTAGTTCTAAAGCTTTCATTATTATTTTTTTCTCGTCCTTATACTTAACTAAATCCAATACCTTGTCAATATGAACAAATTTGGCTTCAACAAATCCTTCTCTCTTTTGAGGTACTGATTCCATGCTATTGGTCTTCATCAGATACCAGTGGACAGTCTTATATACCATTTCATTTCCCTTAATATTTTTATAAGTATAATGGACCATTCCAATATACTTTATAATCTCTGCTTTTACGCCGCTTTCCTCCAGGACTTCCCTTATTGCCGTAACGCGTGTATCTTCATCCTTTTCAACCCTTCCCTTTGGAAGTACCCAATCGCCATTAAACTTTCTCAATAACAGTATAGTATTACCAAATACTACAACACCTCCGGCACTCACTTCCTCGAACACTATAACCAACTCCTATATATTTTACTATATGAATATTAAGGTTATTATACTATAAAATTTAATAAAGTGCTAAAAAAATTTTTCAATATTAAGATAATATAGTATTATATATAATATAGCATCAAGATAGTCAAATTCTAAGGAGGTATTTTTGTGAAATTAGATATGGATTATGTAATAGAAAAATTAATAGAACTTCTTAACATTCCAAGCCCTACAGGAAATACTGAAAAAGCAATAGATTTTGTAGAAAAGGAATTCAATTCATTAGGTATTCCTACATACAGAACCAATAAGGGAGCACTTATTGCTACCATTGAAGGAGAAAATAAGGATAAGGAAGTTACTCTATCAGGCCATGTGGACACTCTGGGAGGAATGGTAAAGGAGATAAAATCCAATGGAAGAATTAAACTTGCCCAAATAGGCGGTTATGTAATGGATACAATAGAGGGAGAATACGTTTCCATAGAAAACAGCCAAGGAAAGATTTACACTGGAACAATCCTTATAACAAAAGCCAGCTCCCACGTTCATGGACAGGCCACCAAGGATACTGAAAGAAATGCTGACAATATGGAAATAAGGATTGACGAAAAGGTATCCTCCAAGGAGGATGTGCTAAAACTCGGTATAAATGTAGGGGATTTTATATTCTTCGACACTAGGACTACATGTACAAACAGCGGGTACATAAAATCCAGACATTTAGATGACAAGGCGGGAGTGGCATGTATATTAGGAATTGCAAAATACCTGGCAGATAATGACATAAGACCTAAATACACCACAAACTTCTTCATAAGCAACTATGAAGAAGTAGGCCATGGGGCAAGTGCTGGCATACCTGAAAAAACCTTTGAATTTATTGCAGTGGATATGGCTGCCCCAGGTGAAGGACAGGCTTCAGATGAGTACAGCGTTACAATCTGTGCAAAGGACAGCTCCGGGCCATATGACCTGAGCCTTAGAAAGAGGCTTGTGAACTTGGCTGAAGCAAATAACCTAAGCTATAAGATAGACATATACCCCTATTATGGCTCTGATGGCTCTGCTGCATTAATGGCAGGATATGATTTCAAAGTTGCATTGATTGGCCCTGGTGTTGACGCTTCCCATTCCTACGAGAGAACCCATAGGGAAGCTTTGGAAAATACAATTAAATTAGGCATTTTATACCTGACTGAATAGCTTTTACTTAAACCACCTTGAATTGTTATACATAGGCAATATTCCCAGGTTTAAATTTTACCGGAAAGCCTATAATATAATCGAGGTGGTTTAATGTCCATTAACGAAAAATTCATAATAAACCTGCAGGGAAAATCATTTGTTACCTATGAAGGATTACTGGATCTTGCCCATCAGAAGGGTTTAAAATCAATTGCAGTTGAGCTAATACAATTGCCTACACAGGAAAACAACATGACTGCCATCTGTAAAGCCACCGCTACAACTGAAAACGGAATTTACACCGACATAGGCGATGCCAGTCCTCAATCAGTAAACTCAAGTATAGCACCCCACATAATCAGAATGGCATCCACCCGTGCCAAAGCCAGAGTTTTGAGGGATTTAACCAATGTAGGAATGACAGCTATTGAAGAGATATCCCTGGACGAAAATATAAATGATGGTGTAGACAATTACATTGCCAATGCAGAAGATCCTCCTACAAAAAGACAGATTGAAACCATCAAGAAACTGGCAGAAGAATTAAATACCAATGTCAACTATGAAGAGCTGACAAAAAGAACAGCTGGTACACTGATTTCCAAAATGCTTGGAGAGATTAAAAGACCATAGTATTAAAGGCGGCCTTAGCCGCCTCTATTTATTTGCTATGTCCATTAATATCTGGCTTAACTTCATGGAATCATGGCGAATATAATCCTTCTTTATATCCACGAGATTTTCTTTAATCAGCTTAATGCCTTTTTTCTCTAAGATATCCTCATCTGAATCCCCCAATACTACAGGCTCTGAGCCATCAAATATATATTTTCTGAGGGTTTCTTCCGGAATCTCCTCAATATTTGCAATGACATAATCCAGGAAATCCTCCTGGCTATGTTTTAATATAGCATTTACATGGTCTAAAACTGTATAGCCATCAGTTTCGCCAGGCTGAGTCATTACATTGGATATATATACTTTCGGAGCTCTGGCGCTATGGATTTTGCCTACCATATTGTTTACAAGCAGATTGGGAATAACGCTGGTGTAAAGGCTTCCCGGGCCAAGTGCAATAACATCTGCTTCCTCTATTGCTGTAATGGCTTCATCCAATGGGTAACTAATCTTAGGCTCCATGTATATGTAATCAATTCTGCTTCCTAATTCCTTGTTCTTCAATGGAATTTTTGACTCACCTTTTATAACGTGGCCATTTTCCAGTACAGCATATAATGTTACATTTTCCAAGGTCATAGGAAGCACCTTGCCTGTAACAGCCAATACATTACTGGTTTCCTTTATGGCTACTTCAAAGCTTCCATATATCTCATTCATTGCTGCCAAAAACAGATTTCCAAAGCTTTGCCCTTTCAGCATTCCCTCCTTGAATCTGAACTGTAGGAGTTTTTCCATGGTAGGCTCTGTATTTGCCAGTGCCAGTATGCAGGAGCGGATATCTCCAGGCGGCAGCATCCCCAAATCCTCTCTTAATATTCCTGAGCCTCCTCCATCATCGGCAACTGTAACAATTGCAGTTATGTTTGAAGTATATTCCTTTAAACCTCTTAACAATACGGATAATCCTGTTCCTCCACCAATAGCTACTACCTTCGGCCCTCTATCTAATACATTTTTTCCTCTCTTCATAAATCATTCCCCTTTAAGTTAACTTATAATCCCTATGGGATGCAATGGCTCTATGTCCGTTTGCTTCCAGCCTTCTGGCAATTTCCTTTGCAATTGCAACAGACCTGTGCCTACCTCCAGTACATCCAATTCCTACCACAAGCCGAGTTTTCCCTTCCTTTATATAGTTTGGAATTAAAAATTCCAGCAGGTCCACTACCTTATCCACAAATATATTGGTCTGCTCCCATTTAAATACGTATTCCCTAACCTTTTCATCTTCACCTGTAAGGTCCCGCAATTCTGGAACATAATAAGGATTGGAAATAAATCTGGCATCAAATATCAGGTCTGCATCTAGCAATATTCCATGTTTAAATCCAAAGGAGACTACAGAAATAGTAAGCTTCTCCAGTTCCAGCCCCTTCAGGAATATCTTTGCAATTTCCTCCTTGAGCATTCCAATGGTAAGCCTGGAGGTGTCTATGACATAATCTGCCCTATTCTTTACATTTTGGAGCAGTTTTCTTTCTTCAATAATTCCATCAACAATGCTTCCATTCATATTTAATGGATGGGGCCTTCTTAGCTCTTTGTACCGCTTTATAAGAACTTCATCTGATGCATCCAAGAATAATATCTTGTAAGTAATGCCTTCCTTCTCCAAGTCATCTAATCCTTTAAATAAATCCTCGAAAAATATTCCTCCCCTAATATCTGCTACTATTGCAACCTTTTCAATTTTTCTCTTTGATTGATGGCATAGCTGTGCAAACTTTCCCAAAAGGGCAGGTGGCAGGTTGTCCATGCAGTAGTATCCAATATCCTCCATGGCTTTCATTGCCTGGCTTTTCCCTGCTCCAGACATTCCTGTTATGATTACAAACTCCATACAATTCACCTCTATTGTTTTTCCACGTTCCTTATCCTATGGATAGGTATTCCTGCTTTTTTGGCCCTTATAATTGCCTTTTCCACCTCTCCTACTTCTGAAGGGTGATGAGCATCGCTGTTTATGTAAAAGTCAACCTTTGTACCTAATGCTATCCTTATGCTCTCAACTGACAGCTCATTGTGCTTTGCATTAATCTCCAGGGCAATTCCCTTTCTGTAGGCTGCTTCTGCAACTTCCTTTATATTTAGCCTTGCCTTATCCCCCGGATGGGTAATCATATCTATAGGATATCTTTCAATGGCTTTAAGTATAGCCTCTGTGTTCTTTCTTTCTACCCATTCCCTTATAAAAGGCAATGCCTTCGATAATGGATTCATTACATTTAAAATCATGTATTCCTTTACGGATTTAGGTATAACCCCATAGTGGAACCCTAAAAGCAATATATCCAGTATTTCAATTATCTCATCATCCACATCTATGGTACCATCATATCCAATTATGTTTGCTTCTACACCTAAAAGGATTCTGATTCCCTTTTCCTTGTATTCCTCGTTTAACTGGTCTATCTCTTTCTTCATCTTAAACAGGTTTTCCCTCTTAACGCCATATAGATAGTGGCCTGGGCCATGGTCACAAATGCCTATTTCCTTTAGCCCCTTTTTCAGCGCTGCTTCCACATTGTCCCTTATGGTTCCCTTACCATGGCTGTATATTGTATGGGTATGGTAATCTGCTATCAGTCTCATATATTTCCCTTTCTATTCATCTCCTACTATTTTTACTTCAGGCTCCAACATGACATTGAATTTGTCATGAACTACCTTTTGGATTGTCTTAATAAGGGTTATGACTTCCTCAAAGGTAGCCTCACCAATATTTACCACAAAACCGCAGTGCTTTTCTGACACTTGAGCATCCCCAAAGCGCAATCCCCTAAGACCTGCATCCTCTATAAGCTTTCCTGCAAAATAGCCTTCAGGCCTTTTAAATGTGCTTCCAGCACTGGGGTATTCCAAAGGCTGCTTTGCTTCCCTTCTATTTGTAAGATCCTTCATCCTTTCCTCTATAGCTGAGTATTCCCCTTTTTCAAGTTTAAATTCAACACCCAATACGATAAGTCCCTCATCAATTACGCTGCTGCCCCTATATCTGAATTTCATATCCTCATTGGATAGTTCCACTATGTTGCCGTTTCTATCCAAGGCCTTCACCTTAGTTACAACATCCTTCATCTCCCCGCTGTAGGCTCCGGCATTCATAGCAATTGCTCCGCCTACAGTTCCTGGTATTCCGCAGGCAAATTCAAAACCCGTAAGGGAATGTTTTAAACATACTTCTGCAACCTTTTTCAACAGTGCTCCACTCTGGCAAAATACCCTGTCTTCTATGACATCTATTTTATCAAATCCATTGGCAATTTTTATTACTGCTCCTCTTATTTCTGTATCCTTTACCAGCAGATTTGTTCCATTACCCATAATAAAATATTTGACTCCATTTTCTCTGCAGCAGTTAATGGCATTTACAATGTCATCTTCATTATCAGGTATAATAACTACATCTGCTGGCCCTCCTATTTTAAATGAAGTATGGTTTTTCATAGGTTCATCAAATAAAATCCTGCCAAAACTCCTATCCTTAAACAGCTCATAAATTCTCGTTTCCAAAATACCACTCCTAGTCATTATTTTTATTGGTTAATCTATCTATCTCCATTTTGGCATCTTCAATAGCCTGAGAGGAAGACTTTTCCCCCAGTATAGCTTTCCTGACTTCCTCATTAATTATAGCATCAATTTCCTTTTTATTATCAATAAATGGCACATATATGGTATAATTCAAAAGCTCCTCTATTTTTTTCATTCTGGGATTTTCCATATACATATCTTCTATATCCCTTTTGACTGTAAATAAGCCTAAATTTTCTAGAGTTTTCTGGTTTCTTGGTGTAGTCAGGTATTTAAGCATATTGACACACATTTCAACTTTCTTGGGGTTATCATCCTTTAAAACCCCATAGGAAATTATGTCATCGCTTAGTATTACAGGCAAATTCTTATCTCCCTTAGGAAAATTGACCACGTCAAAGTTGAATCCCTCCCCGCTTTTATATAGGGAATCCAGATAGTTTACTGCCCATGTGCCTGTAATATACATGGCAGCTTTTCTGTCCTGATAGAACATCTGCCATGCATCCCTTTCATCTATTATACCAAAATAATCTGGCACTACATCATATTTTTCCTTTAAAGCTATAACCCTTTCCAATCCTTTTATTGCCTTTTCTCCATAAAAATTATATTCTTTCCGCTTTGGATTTATAAATTCTCCGCCATCTGATAGAATAATTGGCCAAAGGTCATAGCTATTAGCCTCTATGGATGAAATAAATCCATATTCATCTATTATGCCATCTCCATCAGAATCGTATTTCAGGTGTTTAAGGGTGTCTACAAATTCATCATAGGTCCAGTCCCCTCCCAACGGAGGAGAAACTCCTCTTTCATTGAACCTATCCAGGTTTATCAGCATTACATTTGTGCTCATAGCCACCGGTATTGCCATAATCCTGTCATTATAGGTTACAGATTTCATTACCTGATGCTTATACTCTTCTATTTCATCTTCTTTAATATATTCATCCAGTGGCTCTAACAGGCTGAAATCAAAAAAATTAGCATCTACAGGTATTATATCAGGCATTTCGTCAGGTTCAACATTTCCATTTACCAATGCATCGTAAATAGCATCCATATCTACCTGTACAAACTCTATATAAACACCTGCATTTCTTTTTTCAAAGGCCCTTATTTTATCTGCCATCCAGGAATAGGTGCTGTTAATTCTCATATCCTGCCTGGGAATATCCCATATTCTTATGATACCTCTATAAGGCTTTTCTTCCGGTTTTTCCAGTACTATAATATTGTCTATAAACAGATTATAAGTCCAAAGGACTATAAATCCAATCAGTATAACTGACAGTATTTTTCGCACACCGGCCACCTCCTATTATATAATTATTCACAGGAAGTAGCCATTATGTGGATAATGATTATGGCTCATTCTTTTTTATAGGGTACAATTTCTATTGAGTTTATAACTATAGGGTCCATTGTTACTGCTACACCTTTTCCATTATCCTCAACCATAGGCCTCCTATTTATTTCAAAAGCAGTATCCATGCCATAGAATACCTGCCCAAAAATGGTATAGTCCCCATCTAATCTTGGTACTCCCCCAAAGTTTCTATATGCTTTAATAAGCTCTTTAGTATACCCATATCCCTCACCTAATTTAGACATCAATTCCAAATATGCTGGTTCTATCCCGCTGTTGCATATTATATAGAAACCACTGGTATTGCCTTCATTGTTTCCCAAAGCTCCAACAGCACCTGTAAAATGGTGATATTCATCGTTTGTTTCCTTTTCAAAATAGCCTCCATATATGCTCTTGGTTGAGTCTGTTATTCTAACCTGTATGAAGAAATCCTCCTCAACCCTGTCAAAAGCATATCCATTATAAAACCCTTCTTTTGCCAGGGCTTTAAAGTTCTTCACAGCCAGTGGAGCTGCATCAGGGAAAAGCCTTATCTTTATGTCTCCTATGCTGGTTCTTATTACTGCAATTTCTTCTCCTTCTTCAGGGTATTCCAGCTGTTTAAATGCGCTTCTTCCAAACTGTGTAAATCCTTTTTCTATTCGTCCAGGCTTATATCTAATAAACAGAAATGCCGAAAGGAAAGCAATAACTACAAACAATATTAATATAGGTTTTAATACATTATACTTTTTCATATACATTCACCTACTCTCGTGCCCCCAGAAAGTCCTTACCTGTAAATTTGAAGTAGCTTATAAAAATAAAAACAATACCCAAACCAATGTTCAAGACAATTCCAAAGAGATAATTTGACCTGTAATATCCTGTTATTGCATTTTCATAATAGCAATACATATATGGATGGAAAAGGTTAATAATTGATTCCATATCTGAAATCATATTAAATGTAAAGGCAGTAATTATTAAAAACATGGTTACTCCCAGTGTCTTTCCCGTAGAATCCGTAAATATGGATAACAGCATAACTAAAGCCACTGTAAAGAATATTAGGGCAGCTATAATTATTACTCCAAGCACAATCTTAGTGCCCATTGAAATTACCTTAAAATCATCTTCATTAGCTTTTAGAGTCAATCTATTAATTGAGCCTGAAACCACCTGCGGATAGTCAAAATCCCCTACTCCAAAAATAATGCTGTTTGTTATAAATACCAATAGAAATACAACAGATAGAATGCCAAATATTATCAAAAAAATCGAAATTGCTTTACCCATAAAAATATGCTTTCTCTCAAAGGGGTTGGTACATTCTAATTTATAGCTTCCTTCAATAACGGGTGATAAAGAAACATCCATGGACAATAAAGCTACTATTATAACAAGTATCAAAACATTGCTGTTTCTAAAGAATAAGTTTATTGAATTTACTCCGTTTGGCTTATATTCATTTTCCTTGAGCAAAATCCCCTTTTCCAGAAGATAGTCGTATTTGTATTTATGGTATCTTGCTTCTTCAATGTTTGTTTTCCTATCCTTTAGATATGCATCATCAATATATCCTTTTTCATAGGACTCTATAATGTTTGCGTATCGTTCCCTAAAATACTTGCACAATATGCGATTCCACTGAGGATCTCCCACCTTACTGAAAGCATTGCTTATTCTTCCCGTAACTGAAGCCTCCACTTTTAAATAGCTTATTTCTCCCTCTATCCTTTGAATCCTCTCTTTAAATATTTTCCTTTCATCCTCATTCCATTCTCTATATCCTATTAGTTCATTATTCAGGCCCTGCAGCTTTAATTTGGCTTTTTCAGAAATCAGTCTGTATTCCATGATGATTCTTTCATCATAACTTTTATACAGCTGATAGCTATAGACATTAACCCCTATTACAAATATAAAAAGTGCCAATATCAACAATTTGTTCCTTCTTTTATAGAAAAACTTCGTCAGCTCATATGCAATAATTTTTTTCATCTTATATTACCTCACATCAACAGATGATTATATGTTCTTTTTGCTGAAATACAATATTCCTATGGTCAACAAAAGAATTGCTGAAAGGCACAATATCAGAAAACTCGCTAAAGCAGTGGCATTACAGCTTCCGTTTATTATTGCGACAGGATTATTCATTGTAAAGGGGCTTAAATTGTAATGCCTTTCATGAATATAAGGTTCACTTAATTTATAACCAGCTGTAAATACCGCCGATGCCAATCCAAAGCTTATCAGTTGGCTATTTATTATTGCAGATATCAGTTCTGCCAGTGCCACAGCAAACAATGCAAAAAGTATTGTAAATAATACAACCAGTATCAGAAAATTATAAAAAGGTATTATTTCATCCCCAAGCAGTATGGTTTCAAATCCCCTTACAGACTGCTTTGGAAGCCTGCTAATACCTATATACTTATAAGGGGCAGCCAATCCTTCTACAAAATTGTGCCTTGGAATTAGCCCTTTAAATCCTAAGGGGTAATAAAATACAGGATATTTTAAACTGCCAAAACCATAATTAAATCCAATTATTGCACTGATAAATATCAATGGCATATACAAAAGAAAAAGGATATACAGTACACCGCTTATATATTTTGAAATATAATATTTCCACCTTGCAATTCCCTGAGTTAAAACCAGTCTGGCAATTCCACTGTTAACATCTTTGTTGATGCTATTATGAGCAAGTAACACCGGAAATGCCAATAATAGCACAGGAAGCACATCTATCAGGTACTTGTACAGAAATGAGATGTTGTTTATATCATCCTTGTAAACTACATCTAAATCATTATTGTATAGATAATAATGAAATTTTGCTTCATATATATTCAAAAAATCCATTAGATAAGTCTGATTTCCAAAAAAATACGTACCTATATCTTCAAAGCGTGTACCATCGCTCACTTCATCCCAAATCTCTTTTATTTCCATTTTAGCAGCTTTGGATAGAATTCTATCTGAATGTGACATATACATCTTTGCATAAATCAGACTATAGAATGCTTTGTACCTGTTGTAGCTTCTATAATCCTCATTGAATTCTGCTTTGATTATCCTTTCGGCAATTTCAATTCTTTTTTTATTGGTATATTCGTTTACAAAATAAGCCCAGTATTTGCTTCCCATAAGCCTAATATCCAGATTTTCAAGTTCAGTATTGTGTTTCCCATAAAACTGCCTATTAAGCCTTTCTGCTTTCATATTATCTATCTGCATATATGATAACAACAGTACAAGCCATACTATAATCCACGTAGTGGGGCTTTTTATGCGCCTTTTTAGGTCAGAAAGCATTAAACTTATAATAGGATCGCCTCCTTTTTACAAATCCTGATGGATTTTTAAATTTCAGGGTTTTTGTTATATATTTCGGCATAGATAGTCTCAATATCAACATTGTCCTTATATATATCATAAACCTTTATTCTTCTAGATAAAAGCTTATATAGTATTTCAGAGAGTATATCCTGATTCTGGATTTCAAATCTGATGCTGTCTGATGCTATTGTTTCCAATGAATCTTCTCCAATAATATT
>DUMS01000032.1 GCA_012839745.1 Tissierellia bacterium | reverse complement strand
CTATAATGGATGTTTTCTATGGATATATAGTCATTTCCCAGAAACAGTATATTCTTAATAGTTTCATCTGAATCCACATCTTCAACTGCTGCTCCAAATAATACCTCACCTTCTGTTTTTATAGCAACATTTGTACCTCTGTTTAAAGGATATGCTACAATATTATCCCTTACTTTTCCATCCACTTCCTCCCTTTGAACCTCTACCTTCCAGAAGCCTGTCATCCTGGGCAGCAATATGTTTTCCATTTCCTGTATGCCCACTATGCTCCTGTCAACGCTTCTTATGAATATGGTCCTGTAGTTCCATTTCTCAATGTTGCTATCTCCCTCTAAATCAAGTGATTTTAGGCCTAACAGTATACCGGAATTAAGCCCCTGTTTCTCTTTCAAGTCCATTGCCCTCAATGTAACTTCCTGGGGAACAGAACTCAACTCCATTTTATCAGTTTCAACATTATCAGGTGCCTTATTTAAGAAGAAGAATACTCCATCAATGTTTACTATTACAGTTTCTTCAGATATCCTGATAAAATCATTGAAAAACTGTTGAACTCCGGACACTGAAACTATCTGTATGGTTTCGTCTGTAATATTCAAAAGCTCTGGATTTGTCTTGTAATAATAGATCAGATAATCCTTGGCTTCAACATTCTTTATCTTGTAATTAGGCTCGTAGCAGTAATCATCACCTATTGAAACCAGGTTTTCATTGAATATAGCCTCTCTGCCCAAAAAAGCCTTTGCATCCTCCTCTGTCATTGTACTTATGGCGCTAAGCTTGTAATCCTCTATTATATAGCGCCCTTCTATTGGCAGATTCATATTCCTTGGAGCTTCTATATTTTCAGAAATCTCCATATTATCAACGCTGCAGGCTGAAATAAAAGCTGCCAGTATTACTATTATAATTGTTAATGTAAGCTTCTTCATTTACCTGTCCCTCCCTCTATTGGCAGGGATACAATTACTGTTGTACCTTCCTTGAGTTTGCTTTTAATCTCCATACGTCCTCCATGCAGTTTTGCAATTTCATCACATATTGACAACCCTAATCCTGTACTTGCCTTGCTGTTCTTCCCCTTATAGAATTTTTCCCTTATATATGGCAAATCCTCTTCATGAATTCCTGCTCCATTGTCCTTTACTTCAATATTTACATAGTTGCCATCCCTGGTTGCATTCAGGCTCACCTTTCCTCCTTCATCAGTAAATTTGAAGGCATTATCCAAAAGGTTTATTAGCACCTGTTTTATCCTGTTTTCATCACCTATAATGTTTGGCAGATCAGGGTCATAGGTAACCGAAAACTCTATATTTCTATCCTTTGCCCTGATTCGAAGCTGCTTTCCTATTTGATTTATGGCATCAATAAGGCTCATTTCCTCTTTTTCTACTGTAATTCTCCCTGATACATATCTGGAAAAATCCAATAGCTCCTCTACCAGATTTGACAATCTATCACTTTCCTTTTCAATTATTTTAAGTCCATCCTCAAGCAGTTTCTTATCAACTTCACCTGAGTTTAAAGTAATTGCCCATCCCTTTATGGAAGTCAAAGGAGTTCTCAGTTCGTGGGAAATAGATGATATAAAGCTGTTTTTAAGCTGCTCCTTTTTAATCAGCTCCTCAGCCATATAATTTAATGTATCAGATAATTTTCCAATTTCATCATCAAATCGCTTTTTAGACCTTACCTTCAGCTGGCCATCTGCCATTTTCTCCGCAACCTTTGTCACTTCCTTTAAGGGTTGAATTATTGTATTTGCCAGGAAAATACTTACCATCCCTGATATCAGTATAACTGCAATTCCTATTGAAATCAGTATCCTGTATATGCTTCTTATGATAGCATTAGTCTTCCTTAATGATGATACAAACCTCAGTACTCCTATAACCTCTCCATTTGCCTTTAATGGGCTTGATATAGCTATTACTGGTTCTGTATCATATTCAACCTTCCCAATCCATGTGGATTTTTTCCCTTCCAAAGCCTTTAAAACGTCGCTGGTTGTTATAAATTCCTGAGAATGGGCTGCCCCAATGGAATCCAGCATAATCCTTCCTTCAGTATCCAAAATCTGAACCTGTGCAGAAGTATGCCTCCAGAAGAGGTCCACATCATCCAGAATTATGTCCTCCAGCCTGCTGGAGGAAAAATACCTTCTGAAGAATTCCGTTGAATATGTAATCTGGCTTGATAGTATTTCTTCAATGCTTTTGTAGTAGTAGCTTCTTATGGCATTAAAAAGAAAAAACTCAATTATGAGTACGGTAATTATTATAACAAGCATAAAATTACCTACAAGCCTCTTTTTGATACTACTTTTCATATTGCCCTCCAGATAGCTCCTCTTCTCTTCTCCATCTGTATCCCACACCCCAGACAGTTTCTATATAATAAGGGTTCTTTGAATCATCCTCAATTTTAGACCTGATCCTTCTTATGTTTACATCTACAATTTTTGTATCTCCCACAAAATCATAACCCCATATGATATTGAGTATCTCATCTCTAGTAAAGGCTTTTCCGGGATTTTCTATGAAAAGCTTAATAATGGAGTATTCAGTAGGAGTCAGTTCAATATGCTTATCTCCCTTAAAAAACTGCCTGGAATACTTATCAATCTTAAAGGGGCCATAGGTAATTATCTCCTCGTTTTTAGGATAACTTGCATCAATTCTCCTCAACAGGGACTTTATCCTCAGAACAAGCTCTATGGGATTAAAGGGTTTTACCATATAATCGTCAGTACCGTATTCAAGACCCATTATCTTGTCAACATCCTGTGATTTGGCAGTGAGCATTATTATTCCTATTCTATCGAATCTGTTTCTAAGCTCTTTGCATACCTGAAATCCGTCTATTCCGGGAAGCATGATATCCAGCACCACTACGTCTATATCTTCAGACTCAGCTATTTCCAATGCCTTCTCACCTGTTTCAGCTTCTATTACAGTAAACCCTTCCCTTTCCAGGTTTATCTTTATAAACTTCCTTATGGACTCCTCATCCTCCACAATAAGTATCTTCCTATTTGCATCCATAACCATTACCTCCAGTTAAAATGTTGCAAATTCGTATCCTTCATCTATCAGGAATTCAATAATAATCGGCAAGGCTTCTATGGTAGTATATTTTGCATCAGTATCATGCATTAGTATTATAAGTTCCTTTTGTCCATGGTAGGTACTCATAAACCTTTCAACCAGTTTTTCCTTTGATATATTGTGTCCTTCAGCGTCTCCATTTAGTGAGTTCCAGTCTATATACCTGTATCCTAAAGCTATAACCTGTTCTCTATAGGGTAATTTCCAGTCTCCAAAGGAACCTCCGGGAAATCTTATAATATCAGTTTCAAATTCCTCTCCCAATATGCTTTTAAATACCTCGTTGGTAATATCCAGTTCCTGCACAAAATTGGAGACGCTTTTATATATATAATTATAGTTATGGCTGTAGCTGTGGTTTCCAATTGCATGCCCTTCTTCATATATTCTTTTTAAAACATCAGAGTTTTTTTCTGCAAATTTTCCAACAACAAAAAATGTTGCCTTTATATCATAACGTGCAAGTATATCCAATACCTGGGGGGTTACTATGCTTGATGGACCATCGTCAAATGTAATGTAGGCAATTCTTTTATTCCCTTCCTGAGAAACTTCCTGTGGGATTTCCTCTTCTATGGTTTCCCGTTCTGCTGGTTCCTGGGAAATCTCCTCTTCTTCCATATCCTCACTGTCCTGTACTTTATCCGTATTTTCTTCCTCACATTCAATTTCATCAGCTTCTACAGCCTCTTCAATATCATATCCGCCTTCTGAGAGCATACTGCTCTTTATTGCTGCAACCTTCCTATCGAAAAGCTTCCTGTTTTTTACATAGTTATCGTACATTTCCATTTCCTCAATTTGTATTCCCCTTCTATGCGAAGCTTCCTCCGCTTGTACCAGATAGGAATCCAGCTTCAATATGAACCTATAGGAAGTCTCTGCAAATATAACTAGTAAAATAATTATGAATGTAATGAAGTACTTCCTTCTGAATAGATTAGCAATGCACTTTTTCAGTCTACCCATCAAAATCCCCCCTTAAAAAAGCCATCAGATAAATTCCTCTATCTATAGAATACTATATACCCATAATTTTTGCTTTACAAATTAGTTACAAAAAAATAGGAAAATAGGCTAGTATTAGCCTATTTAAAAGTAGCTCCCGTCCCCGAATACATAAGGATTCAATCTCCTCAGCAGTTCTGAAATTATGATAATTGCTATTATATCTCTTGCAAGCCTCCTTCTTCCATAGAACTGCCTTTGAAGAGACCTGTATCTTCCTCTTCTTTCCACTGGATCCTCATCTATTTCCGGACACTCATACGCCAGCTTTTCATAAACTTCATCAACCAAAGACTCCACATCACTATCTGTTATATTATATGCCGATGGATTGTTCTGCATGTATCTATTTACAGCATCTATGGCCTTTGGATATATCCTGTAATACAATTCTGGATAATTCATTTCCATAATATAACCTCCCAATACATATTCAATAACATAATATGTATTGGAAGGTTTTTTTGACACAGCTATTATTCTGCATAGACCTTAAACTGGGATTTGTACAGCTCGCTATAGATTCCGTTTTTAGCCAGCAGCTCCTCATGGGTGCCCCTTTCCTCTATGCCCTCATTGGTCAGTACAATTATCTCGTCTGCATTCTTTATTGTAGACAGTCTATGGGCTATTACAAGGGCTGTCCTTCCTTGTGCCAGCTTTTCAAGGGATTCCTGAATCATTATTTCAGTCTGATTGTCAAGAGAAGATGTGGCCTCGTCAAGTATCAGTATTGGAGGGTTCTTTAAAAACAGCCTTGCAATTGATATTCTCTGCTTCTGCCCTCCAGACAGCTTGACTCCCTTTTCCCCTATATAGGTATCATACCCATTGGGAAGTGTCATTATAAAATCGTGAATGCTTGCCTTTTTAGCAGCTTCAATAATCTCTTCATCAGATTTTGTAGGATCTCCATAGGCTATGTTTTCCTTTACCGTTCCGGTAAACAGGAATACATCCTGTTGAACAATTCCCACATTCTTCCTCAAGGACTCCAGCTTTATGTCCCTAATATCAATACCATCTATCAGTATCTGCCCTCCATTTATATCATAAAACCTTGGTATCAAGTGGCACAAGGTAGTCTTTCCTGCTCCTGAAGGCCCCACTATGGCAACAGTCTTCCCTGGCTCAATGACCATGTTTATGTTGGAAAGGACTCTATCCTCGCCATTGGTATAGCTAAAGGATACGTTTCTGAATTCTATGCGCCCCTTTACATCCTTAAGCTCCACTGCATTTTCCCTATCCACTATATCAGGCTTTATATCCATAACCTCTACAAACCTCTCAAATCCCGTCAGGCCTTCCTGCAGCTGCTGCATAAGGTTTGCAAGCCTTCTTATTGGCTGCATAAAGTAGCTGATGTACATAGTATAGGCAAGCAAATCACCTACGCTTATGGAGTCAATATATACAAAATAGCCTCCAATTACTATTACCACCAGGTCCAGCATATTTGTAGCTGCGCCAATACCTGCCAGAAACTCCGCCATGACCTTATAGGATTCCTTTCTGGATTCCTTGTATTCATTGTTGTTTTCATCAAACTTCCTTATTTCATAGTCTTCATTTGTAAAGGCCTTTGCAACTCTAATTCCTGAAATGCTGTTTTCCAGATGGGCATTTATATTTGCAATCCTTTTTCTTACCTTTCTAAATGCATTTTCCATCTTTACCCTCTTCATCAGCACAAACCCTATTATCAAAGGTATAAATGCAAATACTATGAGGGTCAGTTTCAGGTTTACCCTGACTAGAAGTATAAATGAGCCTACCAGCATTACCAGCGATATGAATAAATCCTCCGGACCGTGATGGGCAAGCTCCACTACATCCCTCAAGTCATTTACAAGCCTTGACATGATATGTCCCGTTTTTGTATTGTCGTAATAGCTAAAGGGCAATGTTTGAAGGTGAGCGAATAGCTCTTTTCGCATATCATATTCTATATATACTCCCACAACATGTCCCCAGTAGGATACTATATAATTTCCTATATATCTTATGATAAACAACACTACCAGCAAAACAGCCCATTTAAAAAGCAAATCCAGTCGCTGGGCTGGGATTACGTTGTTGATTATTTCCCTGGAAGCCATGGGGAACACCAGATCTATGGCTGAAATAAGAAAAGCAAAGAACATATCTATAATAAAAAGCTTCATATGGGGTTTGTAATAGGAAATAAACCTTCTAATCATCTTCTCCCTCCTTTAAATTGTTATAAAGCTTCTCCAATGCTGAAAGGAGATTGCTGATTTCTCCATACTCCATCTTTGAAAGAGCCATATATGTAGCTCTGTTGTTTCTCTCCTTCTTAATGGTTTCAACTAATTTCAATCCTTCTTCCGTAACAAATACTCTTTTAATCCTCCTGTCCTTTTCGTCGTCAATTCTTTTAACCAGCCCCTTTTCCTCCAGCCGGGTAACCTTTTCGGAAATGGTATTCTGAGCACGATTCAGTATATTTGATATTTCGTTTATTGTCGGAGGTTCCTTTGAATTCTTCAAATATATCAACAGATGATACTGGTCATATGTTAATCCGCATTCCTTTGCTATATTGTGGCCTTTGGCATGGATTATATTGCTGCATTCCCATATATATCTGGAAATAACCTCGGAGGCATGCTGCAGGTCCATTAAATCACTCCCTGAATTTTAGACTATCTAATATATCGTCCTACGATATTATATCACCTTATTTTAGTTTATTCAACATTTATAATTAATACATTTAATTCAAACTTCAATAATGACATCAAAAAATTAAGGCTTTGAAAATATCACAAGCCTTAATATACAATGTAGTTAATGATGGAAAACAGGCCTAAAACTGTTGATAGGAGGCCTACCAACAGCTTATACCTTACAAACCAGCTCTCAATATCAACTTTTTTCCGCTTTATTACTATTTCATCATTTTCCCTGTATATTTCAAATGCTTCAGTTAATATGAATATAAGCCCCATTACAATGAATAGTATTCCAATTAATAGCATTTACTTTCTTGTCCTTTCATTATCAGGTTTTACAATGTACCACTAATCGTATTTGCAGAATACGCTGTATTCACATCCTGAAGTACAGCTTTTGGACTTTTCATACTGCTCAATTTTACTGTTATTATTTACAAAATCTATAAATTCAACTATGCTTTCCATACTTTTATTTAGACTGTCTTCACTTACATCTATATCCACTACATCCTTTGTATCCAGAAATATAATCTGGGCCTTGTTTATTTCCATGCCTGTAATTTTCCTTACGGCATTTGCATAAAGCTTAATCTGTGGTTCATATTTCAGCCTCAAGCTATTAAGGTCTATGATTTTATTGGTTTTGAAATCCAGTATCTGGCACTTTCCATCCCTTATATTTATTCTGTCTATTATTCCCCTGATATAAGTATCTCCTATTTTCAGGAAAAATTCCCTTTCTGTGTAGAACTCTTCATAGTCCTCCACATACAGGTCCAGATAATTTTCAACATAACGGTAAAGCTCCTTTTCAAGTTCTTCTGTATATGGTATTCCGTAGGAATTTACAACCTGTCTTAATAGCTCTTTTGCATCCTGCCCCTTACTATAATGCTGGCAAAACCTGTGTATAATATTTCCTTTTAAAATTCCGTCAACACTGTATGAACCTGTTTTACTGACTTTATATTCCTTTACATCATCCAAAGGAAGCCTTCCATAGTATTTCAGGAAATACCTTCTCCTGCATTGAATAAAATCCATAAACTGGCTTACGCTGAAGCTTTGGAAGGTCCTGGTGTTAAATCCCTGTACATACCTTATGAGTGGAAATCTGCTGTAATCAAATCTTCTGGATGCAAACAGTTTCTTATCTATTCTCCTCATGTGATTGGCAACTTCTGGCTTTTCATAATCCTTATCAATATATGTTACCTGATTCATATCCAGCAAATCACTAATCATCTTCTTAAATCCCCTGTTATTGCCTAAGCAACCCAATATGAGCCTCTTTTCAGCCCTTGTCATGGCAACATAGAGAATTCTCTTGTCTTCTTCCTCTTCCCTTAAAGCTATATCATCCTTGATGCTTCTTACAAAAGGGGATATCCTGCCTATTCTAAGCCCCAATCCCAAATCCTTGTGAAATACTGCAATGTTCCTGTCATTGGGCTTGCCTTTTGACATTTGAGGTATTATGACCACTGGAAACTGAAGACCTTTAGATTTGTGTATAGTCATAAGCTTAACTACATTTGCATCCTCTGAGTATATCTTTGCCTTTGACTCATTTGACTCTCCGGAATTCTTAATCTCCTCTATATAATCTAAAAAGTCCTCAAGGGAATTTGTGCTTGTCCTATCAAATTCCCTGCAAATGTCCATCAGCTTCTCCACATTGAGTATCATCTGCCTTCCTAAAGGATTAAACTGGAGTACTTCCTTATAAAATGTCCTGTCAATAAGCTCCTTCAGAATCCTTGAAACTCCGTACAAGTCCTTCTTCAACATAAATTCATCCAGTATCTCCAAAGCCTTTCTGACTTTAACCCTTTCATCCTCATCTATATACTGAATATCCTTCTTCAATGTATCATATACTGATTCATCCTTATTCCTCAAAAGCCAATATATGGTCCTGTCTGAAAGGCCTATCATAGGGCTTCTTAAAAATCCTATGGCAGGAATTGTATCATATCTGTTGCTTATAGCCTTTAAAGCATTTATAAGGTCCTTTATCTCCTGAGTTTCAAAGAATCCCTTACCGCTTACATTATAATACGGAATATTAAATTCCCTTAATGCATCCTCATATATATAATCCTGAGTCCCGGACCTGAAGAGAAGGCAGAAATCCTTATATTCAAAGGTTCCCTCCTCTACCAGCTCCTTAATCCTTCCTGCTATCAGTCTGCTTTCCACATAGTATTCATATTCCGATTTTGTATAGGATTCTGGTATCTCCAGATTATCCTTCTTTATAATCTCCACATCTATATTGTTTGGAGATTTGTAATAATCCTTAAGTGGAGTGTACCTTTCCCCCATAAGGCTTGAGAAAATATTGTTTACGAAATCAATTATGGTATTTACGCTTCTAAAGTTTAAACTTAGGTCTATAGCATTATTTCCCGATATCCTTTCTATGTCCTTTACCACCTCATAGAATACATCCAAATCTGCCCCTCTGAATCCATAAATGGACTGCTTTGGATCCCCTACTATAAACAGGTTGTTCCTGTCAAGCAGGCTTTCACTTGAACATAGCTTATAGAATATTCTCTTCTGCAGCTCATTGGTATCCTGAAATTCATCTATCATGATATACCTGTATTTATTCTGATATTCCTTTCTTACGGAATCATCCTCCAGCAGTTCTAATACAAGAATCTGCAAATCCTCATAGTCAAGAGCACCCATTTCATCCTTTCTCCTGGAATATTCCCTGTCCACCTCTTCAAGTAGATTGATAAACAGCTCATAACACCAGGTAAATTCCTTTTCCCTTATTCTGAAAGCATCCTCCAAATATGCCTTAAGTGCTTCAATGGAGTCTTTCTGCTTCTTGTCTGAGCCAATGTTATCGTATAAATGCTCCAGGATTGAATAGAGCTCCATTTGAGAATAGGTGCCTTCATGAAACTTAACCCATTCCATATGGGTTTTAAGCTTGTTAAACTTGCTGTTCTTTCTGGTATTCTCCATTAGAAACAGAAACTTTTCCTTTATGCCTTCAAGTATCCTGCTTAAATCATCCTTTGTCAGGGTAATTCCATTTAAATATTCAAGTGTCCTTTTTCTCACATCCTCAAAGGAATATCCTGAATTTCTGACTTTGTAGTATATATTTCTTATTTCATAGGTTAATCTATCTATTCTTTCAATTCCAAATATTAGCATCATATTAAACAGGTCCTTGTTATTTTCCAGTTCCCTTACCAGTACATCTCTTATGGTATCCTTAAGAAGCCTGTCCCCTTCCTCCTCATCCAGAATGGTGAACATAGGGTCTATGTTTGCCTTCAGTGCATTATCTCTCAGTATGTTTCCACAGAAGCTATGAATAGTTGAAATATTTGCCTTCTCCATGTCATTGTAAAACCTTTGCCACTTCTTATCCTCATGGAACCTTTCCCTAATGGCTTTCCTTATTCTCTCCTTCATCTCCTGAGTTGCCTTTTTGGTAAACGTAATGGCAACTATGGATTCCACTTCCTTGTTTTTTTCAAGGTCTCCATTTTCCAGAATATACACATACCTTTCCGTCAGGACCTTTGTCTTTCCCGTACCTGCACCAGCATTTACAGCCAGGTTTCTATCAATAGTTTCTATGGCCTGGATCTGCTCGTCAACTCTCATCATTGCATATCAAACCCCTTTCTGATCCTGCATATATCACGATATATGCAGTAGGAATCGCACTTCTTCGGATTAACTGAAAAGTCTCCGCTGTGTATTGATTCTATGAAGCTCTTTATATTCTTCTTTATATCCTCCAGTATTACATCCAGTTCCTCCTTGGTCAGTATGCCCTTTGAGCTGGCTACATTCAAATTTTCCTCTTCATCCTTAAGAACCAGGGTTTCCTTAAATTCTGCCTTTGACAATATACCATATATTCCTGCAACAACTTCCCTTTTTTCCTGGCTTAAGATGTATATGGGAAGCTGCAGGCTAATGCCTTTTCTTATATCCTCAACTGTATATACTCCTGAGGAGGAATTCTTATAATCAATAATAATATACTTATCCTCATCTACATACTTATCAATTCTATCTATTATTCCTGTAAATGGAATCTTACTTCCGGCAATATCTATTTCAAATGTTTCCTTCTCCCCAAATGGTACTTCAAAATCATAGGGCAAAACTTTTTTCCCATAGCTCTTCATCCTGTCCAAATCCTTTATTATAAATTCAAGCAGCCTATTTGCACTGTTTAGAATAATTAATTCCATTTCTGTTGAGTTTTCCTCTGTAGACAAGGACTTCATCTTATCCCTTATCTTCTCCTGTATGAAATTGTAGGATTCCTCAAGGCTTAAATCCTTTCCATTTAATATATGGTCCTCTATTTTCTTCTTGTAGTTGAAATAGTACTCCTTCAAAACCTCATGCTTTACAGAACCTAAATCCAGTGGGGTGAATTCCTCAGATTCCCTTTCCATTTCCTCCACTCTCAGCACCTTGTTTAAAAGGAACTTATACGGACAGGCTCCATAGGTTTCCAAATAGGATATGGAGTACATCCTGTTTCTGTGTATATCAGCAAGGTCCCTTTTTACCTCCTCATCTCTTATAAGCCCGCTATACTCGTTGAATCCGTCCAATTCCCTGTTCATCTCACAGCTTAATCGCATATCTATTTCCTTAAGTGAATTCTTATCTATATCATTGTACATATTGAACAGTTCCACATGGCAGTTTCCCTGAGAATATTCCCTCAATATATAGCAAAGAAGCTCCCTTTTGGTAGTGGTATCCTCAGCTTTATCCTTGAAAAGATATTCCACCTCAACAGGTAAAATATTTATTTTATATTCCTTATTTTCTCCTTTAATTCTGTTAAACACCTCATCCAGCATTATTGACTCGATGGATTTCTCATCCTCCGTTGAATCTTCCGAATAGGATAAATACAATGTATCGCTGCAGGATGAAATGATGTTGGTAAACATAAGAAACTCCTTGTCCAGTATCTCATAATAGTTTTTCACATCAATTCCAATCTGTTTAAGCTCTCTGTAATTGTCCTCCCTAAAGAAGAAGTTTCTGTTTCCTATGCTTGGATAGGTTCCCTGGCTTAGTCCAACAACAAACAGTACCTTGTATTTAATTCCTCTGGCTGTTACAGGAGTTAGTACATTTATCCCCTTTGCATTTCCATATACCTCCACAATGCATTCGTTTTGCAGATAGTCTGTAATAATCTCTATGAACTCCTCAAGAGTTACCTCCCCCTTCATAGCTGACAAAACTCCTCTTGTGAAGTTCAGTATTTCCTTAAACCTATTTAAGGCCAAAAAGTCCCTGTTAGTCAGGTTATAGTCCTTTACTGTATTATATATATTCAATATGGTATCCTCTACATTGTACTTTTTTAATATATCAATTATAAGACCTACATATTCATCTATAGTACCGGAGGAAGGTATGTATTTTGCTTCATCTTCAATAGCTCTTATTATGCCTTCCATGTCATAAGTTTTAAGGTCTTCAATATTTCCTTTTCTTAAAATGTATTCAATTTTCTCCCTGTCCTTTTTATCCGCAACTGGATAGTAGTTGCTCTTAATCCTGTTTATTATGCTCTTCTTATCCATTTTGTATTTCTTTGTTTCCAATACATATATAAGTTCTTTCATAAGAGGGATTTCTATAAGACTGGTTTCCTTATCCAGTATAATCGGAATTCCCTCCTCTTCAAATACCTGGAATAATAAGTCTCTATAGGATTCAGCATTGGTAAGCACTATTGCCATATCCTTCAGCTCAATTCCTTTTGACAGATGCTTCTTAATCTCCTCAGCTACCTTCTTGATCTCCAGGTATCCATTGGCAGCCTTTATAATATTGATGCCATTGGAAAAATCCATAACCATGTGGTCTTCACTAAATAGCATTTCTGCCAGCTCATCAAACCTGTCACAGTTCCTTTCATCTATCTTTTTTATAATAAAACCCATGCTGGTCAAAAGTTCCAATGTCTTTGTAAATGTTTTAAAGTTTTCACATCTGTCAAAAGGCATGTTTATATATATGGAGCAGTCAGTTTCTGTTATTCTCTTTAAAAGCTCAAGCTCCTGAGGCCTGAAATCAAAGAAGTAATCTATAATTATGAAATCCAGCCCATTAAAGAAGCTCAAATCCTCCTCAAGTATCTCAAGGCTCTTTATAAAGCTTTCCTCTCTATCTACCAGATTATATTCATTAAGCTTTTTTTCATACTCTTCATATACATATCCTATTTCCCTGTAAAAAGGGCTGTCGGGACATCTTTTTAAATAGTCCCGAGGAGAAACCAAGGACCTTTTTATTTCACCTATTATACCTGATACTGCCTTTACAAATCCCTTTTTGGAAGAAATATCCCTGTAATATATAAGCCTTCCATTATCCCTCAATTCTTTCAGAATGCTTCCAATAATTGCCTCCTTTGTTTCCACGTCAATATGGGTATAGAATTTATCCTTTATAAGCCTGTCCACTATATTGTCAAAAGTAAACAGATTGATATCAAAGGCATAGTTTACCTCATTCAGTATTTTCCTTCTATAGTCTACAAGAAGCTTCCCATTTGGAAGCAGATAGTAGAACCTGTCCCCTTTGTTTTCCTTCAGATATTCTACAGCCTTGTTAAATAACTTCCCGGACATGGAGTTGTTATAAGGCCCTAAATATACAATTCTATCCATCAATAAACCTCCTTTCGCTTTAAGGCTCTTTTACCCATATCATCTCTTTATTCTGTTTAAAAGCTCTTCAGCCTGTCTGTTTATCCTTTCTACATCATATTCCTCAACTAATATATCTGACAAGCCATATTTCATCTTCAGCCTTATTATTCTATAGACCTTTTCATTTAACTCCCTAAGGCTTATGTTTTCAGATAAAACCTCTTCCTTAACCCTATTTAGCGCACTTATCTGGTTTTCATAACCATGGCATACAAGCACAATATCTCCGCCAGCTTTCAAAAATCTTACAGCTGCTTCACCCACTGAATAGTTTTCCACAATTGCACCCATGGTCATATCATCTGATATAACTACGCCATCATAGGACAGCTCATCCCTTAATAGGTTTTTAATTATATTTTCAGAAAGAGTTGCAGGATAATCCTTATCCAGCTCAGGAAAGAGTATATGTGCCACCATTATTCCATCTACATCCTCTTCTATTGCCCTTTTAAAGGGCACCAGCTCAAGGCTTTTTAATTCCTCCAGCGATTTCCCTATTACTGGCAAATCAACATGGGAGTCCACTGAAGTATCACCATGTCCCGGGAAATGTTTTACTATGGATATGATATTACCTGAATTTATGCCTTCCATCACTTTAATTCCGTTATCTATAACTGCTTCTTTGGTTGAACCAAAGGCCCTGTTTCCTATAACAGGATTTTGGGGATTTGAGTTTATATCCAAAACAGGAGCAAAGTCCATATTAAACCCAAGCTCCTTCAGCCTTCCTGCCAAAACCCTTCCAAACTCGTAGGATATATCCTCCTGATTTATACTACCAATTGTTCTGGCATTCGGCAGATTTGAAAAGAACTTGGAAAGCCTTGAGACTTTTCCTCCTTCCTCATCCACTGCAAAGAACAGGGGAAGTATGTTGTTCCTGTTCCTCTCCTTAAGTGAGTTCAACAGTTCTACCGTCTGTTCAGCTGTTTCCAAGTTGTTGCCGAAAAAAATGAACCCGCCAACTTTATGGCTATCTATCATGTTTATGGTATAATCATCTATTTCAGTTCCATCTATTCCAAATATGAATAGCTGCCCTATTTTTTCATCAAGAGTCATGCCATCAACAATACTTTGAATTTCATCTATTTTCTCTTCATCCTTGCCTTCATCTTCCTCTCCAGCCACGTTTCCATTTTCTATATTCTCATCCGGTATTTCCCCATTATCAGCCTGCCTTCTGCATCCAGCGGATAATAGAACTATTATAGCAATAACAGCTATCAGTATCCTTCTTGCCATGTTTTCCTCCTTTTCTTTTGTTCATACATTTTATTATAACATATTATCCATCCATATATTCATTTTAGTCCCTTAAAACAAAATGCCCCTCCTCAACTTCCACAAGCCTGGGAGGGTTATTATATAATAAAGGATTGTATATGTAAAGAACCTTGTTTTTCTCTACAACTGGGTCTGGTACTGGTATTGCAGAAAGCAAAGCCTTGGTATAGGGATGTATTGGATTTTTAAACAGCCTTTCAGTATCTGCCAATTCCACTATTTTACCTCTATAGATTACTGCAATTCTGTCTGCAATACTTCTTAGAAGGGATAAATCATGGGTAATAAAAATATATGTAAGGTTCAACTTTTCCTTAAGAGCCTTAAAAAGGCTTATTATCTGATATCTGGTTGATATATCCAGTGCTGATGTAGGCTCATCCAGTATTAAAAGCTCAGGCTCCATTATAATAGCCCTTGCTATGCCAATCCTCTGCCTTTGTCCTCCTGAAAATTCATGGGGAAAGCAGTCAGCATGCTGTGGCAGCAATCCTACATCCAGTAGTGCTTTTTCTACCTTTTTCCTTCTATGAAATTCATCTATATACTTTTTTGTATTATATAGCCCCTCTGATACTATATAATCTACCTTGGCCCTTTCATTGAGAGATGCCATAGGATCCTGAAAAACCATCTGAATACTCCTTTTTAATTCTCTATCCAGCTTCCTGTCTATTTTACCGCTTATTTTTATTCCATTAAATACTATGGCACCTCCTTTTGTTTCAACAATCCTAAGAATTGCTCTGCCTATGGTGGTCTTCCCTGAACCGCTTTCCCCTGCCAATCCAAAGGTTTCACCTTTATAAACTGAAAAGCTTACGCCATCTACAGCAGTAAACCTTTTTTTTCCCTTTCCATATTCCACTTTAAGGTCCTTTACTTCAAGTATTATTTCCTTTTTGTCCATGCAATCAGCTCCAATATATATCATATAGAGGCTCTCCCTTGCTATATATAAGGCAGTTTGGATAGCAATGATATTGTATATGGGTCCCTGGGATTGTAGAATATTTCCTTAACACTTCCTGCTTCTACTATTTTGCCACAGTACATAACTGCTACTCTGTCAGCAACTTTTGCAACTACTCCCAGGTCGTGGCTGATGAATAGAATAGTCAGTTTGTACTCCTCCTGTAACCTGTTCAGTAGCTTCAATATTTGAGCCTGTATTGTCACATCCAAAGCTGTAGTCGGTTCATCACATATTAATATTTTAGGCCTGCACGCCAGTGCTGCTGCTATTACGACTCTCTGCCTCATTCCTCCGGAAAGCTCGTGGGGATATTTTTTGTACAGCTTTCGTGCATCCTCTATTCCTGCATTCTCAAGCACCTTAATTGCTCTTTCCCTTGCATCCCTTCCTCTATATCCCTCATGAAGTACTATGGCTTCCTCTACCTGGTTGCCTATAGTCTTCAGAGGATTTAATGCTGTCATGGGTTCCTGAAACACCATTGCTATTTCCCTGCCTCTGATTTTAAGCCAGTCATCTTCTGCTTGAAATTTGGCTATATCCATTCCTTCATATATTATTCTTCCTGAATCTATCCAGCCGTTTTTATCCAATGCTCCAATTAAGGCTTTTGCAAGTACTGATTTGCCTGCTCCGGATTCTCCCACTATTGCCAGGCTTTCTCCTCTATATAGCTTCAGGGAGAGTCCTCTTATGACCTCTATAGTTTGGCCTCTTACCTTAAATTTTATGACCAGATCCTCGATACAAAGTAATGGTTCACTTCTACTCAATTCAGCACCTCGTTAAAAGTGATTCCTCGGGTCTGAAGCATCAGCAAAGGCATTTCCTATTGCGTAAAAGGAAACTGTTATTATGGAAAGGACCATAGCCGGAATCATCAACTGATACCTCAGTGATGGCACTGTTATATATCCTCTGCCTTCATTGATTAGATTTCCTAAAGATGGGATACTTAATGGAAGCCCCAATCCAATATATGTTAAGAATACCTCATACCCTATGGCTGCAGGAATGGACAGGGTGGCCTTCAAAACCAGCACTGATACAAGATAGGGCAATATGTTCCTGTATATAATCCTGTATGCAGGTGTTCCTAGTATCCTTGAAGCTATATTATACTCCCTGTCTCTGATAATAACTACAATGTTCCTTACAATCCTTGCAGTATCAAGCCACCCTGTTATGCACATTGTAAATATCATAGTCAACACGCCAGGTTTCATGGTATAAGCCAGTAATATGAGTATTATCACCCTGGGCAAATTGTTAATCACATTGTATATTGAGGTAATAATATTTTCCAGCCTTCTCACATATCCCCATATAACTCCAATAATAAGCCCTATTGCATTTTCCCAAAGGGCAACTATAATCCCTATAAACAGGGATGTCCTTGTGCCGCTCCATATTCTAGCCCACATATCCTGCCCTATGGAATTGGTGCCAAACCAGAACTCCCTGCCTGGAGGCATATTTATGAGCTGTAAGCCTGTTGTATCATCTACATATATGACATTGGGAGATTTCTGGTTTGGTAAATAAGGCTGTATTATTATGAATACAATAAAAACTGCCATCAATGCCATGAAGAAAAGCGATACTTTATTCTTCATGAAAGCCCTTATTGTTGAATTCCAGTAGGAATAGCCAGAATTCATCATATTCTACCTTCTCTTTTCCCCAGCTTTATCCGTGGGTCCAGAATAGCCATAAGCACATCTCCAGCAAGCATTCCAATAATTCCTATGGAAGAATATATCAGCACTATGGCCTCCACCAACGGGTTATCCTGCCTCTGCACTGCTTCTACCAAAAGACCTCCCATTCCAGGTATGGAATAAAGGGACTCTATATATATGGAACCTGATATGGTAAACAGTATTGATGATGGCAAATACTGTATCATAGGCACAAATGCATTCAGAAATACGTGTTTTTTCATTACTTCCCTTCTTTTCAGCCCTTTTGCCATTGCCAGCTTCACATAGTCCTTGTTTAACTCATCAACCATGTACCTCTTCATCCATAGCGCATAGGTGGCAGTAGTTCCCAGGGATAGGGATAATACGGGTAAAATCCAGCTAATTGGCCTATCTATATAGAACAGCATGGGAAGTTTAAATATATCAGTTATATAAAACTGAATAAGAATATAGTATATGGCAGCAGGTATTGAATTTATCAGTATTATGTATATATTCCCAACCCTTTTAAGTATTTTTCCTTCACTGTCAGCCATAAAGATGCCTAATGTTATACCTGATATTATGGAGATGGATAGGCTTGCAATGCCAAATCCCAGAGAATAAGGTATTTTGCTTTTCAATATTTCTGCTACAGGAACTCCAGGCCTGTAGGCAATAGATACGCCCAGGTCACCCGAAGCAACTCTTTTATAGAATTTTTTGAGCTGGACATGTATAGGATCCTTAAGCCCTAGATTTTCAATTATCTTCTCCCTTTGAATCTCATCCAGCTTATCATAGCTCTCCCCTAAATACCCTTCAACAGGCATTAGCCTCATAAGCATAAATACTATGGTTAATACTGCAAATAGGGTAATTACAGACTGTATTAGCCTTGATGAAATATATCTTATCATTTTTCTGCTCCTTTGAGCCTTTCACTTCTCTCCCTTTCCCACTGCTTGTATAGTAGATTATATTCATCCATACTCATTGGGGTTTTAAGAAGCTTCAATCCCTTAAACCTTCCAGATACTGCCCCAAAGGGAGAATATGATATTTCAAAGGGGTTTATTCTGGATGCTGCATATCCTCCTCCCCCTACCGAATAAGGTATAACAAAAGCCTCTTCTATGAGAAAGGCTTCTGCTTCTGCAAACAGCTGATACCTTTTATTTATATCCATTACTTCATCTGCTGCCCTTTGTACCAGGTTTTCATAGATGGTATATCCGTTTTCCCCCTCATATCCCCTGGCCATATGTATCCAGCTAGATGTTGAATCCCGCCTAAAGGGATGTGTATAGGTTTCAGGATCTGCAAAATCTGCACCCCAGTTCAGCTCCATCAGTGCATATTTCCCTGAATCCCTTACCCTTTCAAGAAATCCCGTAGGAGGATTTGGCTCTATGATTATATCTATATAATCCTTCCCCAGAACTCTCTCCAGCTGCTGCTCTATAACCTGAACCCTGTTGGCCCATTGTCTGGAAGCAGCATTATATGGCATTAGAATTTTTACCGGAAAGGATACTTTTCCCTTCAATTCCTCAATAGCCTTATTCTTATATGTTAAAGCCAGCTTCTCATCAAAAGAATCCCTGTTGGTAAACTTTGACAGAGGTTCCAGCTGGGTATAGTCTATTTTACCCGCCGATATGAAATTTCTGGGAGTTATGGTATTTAACAGCCTTTTTTCAGGCTCATAGGGTTCCTCTGTAAGCATGGCTGATTTTCTATCCATGGCATGAAATATGGATTTGCGGAAATTTCTGTTGTTCACAGCTACAAGCCAGTTAACAGGCTCGTATTCCTCGGAAAACTGAGGGTTAAAATTAAACAAGAAGAAATATGAAAAGAAATTGGTCCTGTTGGGTCTGATTAAATTCCTCTTTACAGGATTGTTCATCCATTCATGAATTATATCAGTTCCTATACCTACGTGGTCTATTTCTCCTCTTAGAAACATTTCAGGGGCAAGGACATTTGCTTCCTTGTTGTAGGTCATGGTAATCCTTTGTATGTATACATTGTCCTTATCCCAATAGTATTCATTCTTTTCGAGAACCCTTCTATGGTGCGGCTCATAATTTATCATCACATAGGGGCCGTTGTAGAGTATATACCTGTTGTCAGTGCCAAATCTGTCACCAACTTCTTCAAGAAACTGTCCCTTTACAGGAAAGAAGCACAGGTAGTTGAGAATAGACAGGAAATATGGAACAGGCTTGTTAAGAGTGTACTGAAGTGTATATTCATCCAGGGCTTTAATGCCTATTTCATTGAAATCTGTTATCTCCTTGTTGTAGTATTCCTTTGCATTCTTTATTACACTATAGACAATATTTGCAGTTCTGGAATTGTTTTCGCTGGTAAGCACATATTTGAGTCCATCTACAAAATCCTGTGCCACAAGCTTACCATATACCTTGCCTTCATGGGTAACCCATTTTACTCCCTTGCGAATCTTAAAGGTCCAGATAGTTCCATCTTCTGATGTATTCCATTCCGTAGCCAGGCATGGCTTAATTTCTCCGAATCTATCATATTCAACCAAGGAATCCACAAAATTAACAGCCAATGAAATCTCATTGGCTGTGGCAGCGGTTAAATAGTTTAAAGTGGTTACCTCCCCTGAATATACCATTCTAAGCTCATTCTCCTCCCTGTCATACCAATTATGTCTAGATGCATTCCATCCAGCCAATACCACTGCCACGCCAATGAAAAATATTAGAAGCTTTTTCACTGTATTCTTTCCCCTTCTGAACAGGTAAGCTGTTTTTAAGCTTTCTCTCCCATTTCAATAATAATATATTAACAGAAGGCTGTTTATATGCGTGTATATTTATTTAATCATTAATATTTTTACAACCTGAAATATATTAATGCCAACCTCCGTAAACTCCGCTTTTTTTAGGTATTCCTCTGATATTGCCTGTATTGTAGGCTCTATTCATGAACATTAATATCTGCACCTCCGATAAATTCCCTGAGAATTGAGTTGGCAGGGATAATTCTTTCATCCTCTATGGTGAGGAAATAGTCCAGAAATTTAAGAAGCCTCTTGCTTTCTGAATAATATGGGCTTGTATTATCAATTCTCATTAGAAGGGGTACTGCATATTTTTTCAGAACAGAAAGCTCATATACCAGGGCAGTATCAAACATTATATCTGCTTCCTCCTGATATGGGAATATGTTTATTCCCTCACCTTCTACTACTCCTTCCCAGAGTTCAAAGGTTCTGAATATATCATTTCCTCTGAATTTAAAATCCCTTACCATTCTCCTTATAAGCCTTGTGTCAGTGGTTGAAATTCTGTTATGGGCATCTATATTCAACTGGGTCAGTGCAGAAATATATATCTTGAATTTATTCTTCTCAGGGATATAGGCAGTCAGCTTTGGATTTAGTCCATGAATTCCTTCTACTATTATAGGGTGATCCTTGTCTACCTTTATCCTACGCCCAGATTTTTCGCTTTTCCCAGTTATGAAGTTGTATTTTGGAAGCTCTACTTCCTTCCCTTCCAACAGGTTCAAAAGGTCTTCATTCAATTTCTTTAAGTCTACTGCATTTATGGATTCAAAATCATATTGTCCATCCTCCTTTAAAGGAGTCTTTTCCCTATCAACAAAATAATCATCTACAGATATTGCTATAGGCCTTTTCCCGTTTACCCTGAGATGTACTGCAAGCCTTTGAGCAAATGTAGTCTTTCCTGAAGATGAAGGTCCGGCAATTAAAATTATGTTTACATCATCATCTTCACATATTAAATCTGCAATTCTTCCTATTTTCTTTTCGTGGAGTGCTTCATTTACCCTGATGACCTCGCCTATTTCCTTGTTTCTTATCTTCTCGTTTAAAGAGCCAACATAGGCCAGGTCCAGTATACGAGCCCACTCGTTAGCTTCATCAAATACCTTAGCAAGCTTTTTCTGTTCCACAAACTCCGGCAATTTATCTTTGCTGGATGAAGTTGGAAAGAGTATTATGGCGCCTGGGTAATAGTACTTTAAGTCAAAAAGGCTTACATACCCGGTGGAAGGTGCCAAAAACCCATGAAATCCATCTACATAATCCCCTATTCTGTAAATCTGTATCAGCTTTTTATCCAATGTCTTATAAAGCCTTACCTTATCCTTATGTCCATTTTTTTCAAAAAGCGATATGCCTTCATCATAGGGCACCTTTTCCCTATGTATGGTTAAATCCTCATCTATTATCCTCTTCATCCTTGCCTTTATGTTGTTTATGTCGGTAAAGCTTATGGATTTACCTCCCTCAAAGGCTGCATACAGCCCTTTCCCCAAAAACTGCTCTATGGTAACTGTATTTTCCGGATACAGTTCCTTACAGGCCATTATGAATACCAGGGATATGGTCCTTGTATATATTCTGTAGCCATCCTCATGGCTTATATCAAGAAACTCAATATTCATGCCATCCCTGGCTAGCTTGTGGAGGTGATATACTTCGTTGTTGATTCTAGCTCCCAGATATTTCTTATAGTCATCCCCAAAGACCTTTATTGCAACCTCCTGTAATGTAGAGCCTTCATCAACAGTAAGCTCTCCTATTCCTTTAACATTCACATTTACAACAGACCCCATTTTATAACCTCCTATTCCTCATTATAAAATAGCCCTTCCTCAATTTTCAAAAACCTCTCCCCTGGCATTGCAGTGAAGACCCTTCCGTTTAAGTAATCAAGAGGGCTCTTCAGGTTTGTAAACTCAATTTTATAGGCATGTAAAAACTGGCTTTCCAACCCGTATTTTTCCCTGAAATAATTATTAACAGCTTTATTCCCATATTTTACATCCCCTACAACAGGATGGCCAATATTGGACAGGTGTGCTCTTATCTGATGAGTTCTGCCGGTAATAAGCTCAATTTCCAGAAGGGAGTATTTACCCGAAGTTTTAAGGACCTTAACCTTTGTAATTATCCTTTTGGAATCATCCTTTTCTTCATCAGTAATCTTTACCTTGTTCAATTCTTCATCCTTCGTCAAATACCCTTCCAGTATTCCTTCTCTTTTTACTATACCCTTTACTATTGTCTTGTAGTATTTATGGACATCTCCATTTTTTATGGACTCATTCAGTATCTTCAACGCTTCATAGTTTTTGGCTCCTATTATAATTCCGCTGGTGTTTCTATCCAGTCTGTTGCATATGGACGGCTTAAAGGTCTTTTCAACTCTGGGGTTGTATTCTCCCTTTTCGTACAGGTAGTGGATCATTCCATCCACTATATTGTTTCCGTATTCCTTGTTTGCTGAATGGGATAGTATTCCCACCGGCTTGTTTATAAGAAGCATGTTTTCATCCTCATATATTATATTCAATGCAAATCTGCTCTTTTCTATATTGTTTTTGCCTTTGAACTTCTCAATGGTTTCATCAGACAGATAAAGCTGGATTACATCCCCTTCAGCAATAATTGTATCAGGATTCCCCTTTTTATTGTTAACCTTGATGTTCTTTTTTCTAAGCATCTTGTATATGAAGCTCTGTGGTGCCTCCTTAAGGTATTTTTTGAGGAATCTGTCCAGCCTCTGACCGCTTTCATTTTTGTCAATTATTACTTCTTTCAAAGTTTTATCACCTTTTCCATAATGTTATGTTATAATTATAGTATAATACAAATTCCCGGTAGTAAACACCCATTAAATAGTTTGAAAGAGGTGATGTTGTGAAGGATTTTCTTGATAAAATAAAAGATATCCTATATGATGGAACTGAATACATATTGATGATAGCAATAATAGCTGTTGTGGCTTTAGTTATAAATTGGAGATTAGATGGATTATTTGCAATGGATGTTGAAAATTCGGACAAACAGATAACACTGGATAATGAATCCATTGTGGATGATTACAATGAATACGTGAAGAATACAGAAGATGAGACTCCAAAGGAGGAGGAAACGGAGGACAATGAGGAAGTTAAGGAAACAGAAAATGTAGTTATCAATGTAACAATACCATCAGGTGCCCTTCCAAATGAAATAGCCAGCATACTGGTATCAAAGGGATTAGTGGAAAGCAAAAGTGAGTTCATTGACAAGGTTGTTGAAATGGGTGTTGAAAAAAAGCTTAAATCTGGTACCTTTAAAATTGCCAAGGGTTCCTCTTTAGAAGAAATAGTAAATATTATCTCAAAATAAAACAACGACTGGATGGTGAGTGCATGAAAAACATTAAGGGAAGCTTGCTTTTACTGTTAACAGCAATTATATGGGGAACTGCATTTGTTTCTCAGAAGCTTGGAATGAACTATATTGAGCCATTTACCTTTGGAGCCTCAAGATTTCTGTTGGGCGCACTGACCTTAATACCCGTCATATTGATATTTGATAAGGCAAACAGTAAAAAGAAAGGCAGTGAAAAATCCATTAATTCCAGTTTTAAAAATAGGGATTTGATTGTTGGCGGTATCCTTTGTGGATGTGCGCTATTTTTTGGAGCCTCATTTCAGCAGTTTGGAATAGTCCATACTACAGCTGGAAAGGCAGGATTTATAACAGCCCTCTACATGGTGCTGGTTCCCATCATTGGAATGTTTATGGGCAGGAAAACAGACCTTTTTACCTGGCTGGGGGTAGTCATAGCAGTTATTGGTCTGTATCTTTTAAGCATAAAAGAAGGCTTTTCAATGGGAAAAGGCGATGCCATAGTTCTTATAGGCACTGTGTTCTGGGCACTGCACATTATAATAGTTGACAGGTTTGTAAACAAGGTAGACGGAGTAAAACTATCCTGTATTCAGTTTTTAACTGCAGGCACATTGTCACTGATTGCATCCTTTATAGCTGAGGAACCTAAAATAAGCGAAATAATAGACTGCGCAGGTCCAATACTTTATTCTGCCGTGTTGTCAGTAGGTGTTGCCTATACGTTGCAGATAATCGGTCAGAAATACACAAATCCAACACTGGCATCAATTATAATGAGCCTGGAATCTGTTTTCTCAGCCATAAGCGGTGCCTTATACCTTAAGGAATCCATGCTGGCAAGAGAAATTTTCGGATGCATTCTGGTATTTATAGCAGTAATAATTGCTCAGATAAATCCAAAGGAAATAATAAATGCTATAAAAAACAGGGAAAAAGCAGTAGAGTGAATCTACTGCTTTTAAAGTCAGCTATATTTGCATATGTATTATATCACTGTACTTCAGCATAGTATTGATGTTTCTTATACTGGTCTATATAAACAACAATTGTATCTCCTTCAGACACTTCTGGCTTATCCCAAAGCAAATGGCTTCTTCCCTCATACTTATCGCCAGAGCAGTCATAAGAAAAATAGATAATATAAGGATTTTTGTTGCCAAAGTGAGCATATGGCAGCAATTTTATTTTAGTTACAGTTCCTTGAATTCTTATACCAGTGGATTTTAATACCCTACGCTTTTCCCATATATAGAGTGAAGTAAAAAAGAAAATTACACCAGCTACTAAAAATGCAGTTCCCAAAATAGGAAATACAACTGCAGGGTCACCTTTGGAATGTGGTGATGTTCCAAGTATTCCTGCCTTATTCAAATATCCTGCACCTATGAAGGTTGCGCCTATAATTGCAAATATAAAACCTACTAACTGTACCAAAGAATCTGGCTTTTTCAATTTTCCACCTCCATTCTATGCATATTTAGATGTTACAATGCAATGCATTTTTTCACAACGAATATGTATATTATGAGTGTAAACTAATGGAACATAATATGCATTATACCGGAAATATCTGCAGATATAAAAGAAAATCTGCTAATTTACTGGTAATATCATTGTAATATTCAATGTTGAATAAATCAATATTTAAAACAGCTAAACATATAAATACGGAATATATACATATTCTTTTGAAATACTATTAGTGAGAACAATTACCAAGTAGGCTTTAATATGAATATGACACGTGCAATGGAGATAGTATCCTTAAAGAATAAGGCTGATGTGAGATTCAATGGATCAGGTTTCCATTACCCACCTGGAGGAAAGATAGAAAAAAGGCTCAATGTTGAGCCTTTTTACTCTATATCTGCCTTTTCTTTCCTATGAACATGTAGAATTTCATGGTTGTCCTTTAACATTCCTTCGAAAAGGGATTTTATAAGCGGATTTTGCTCTGAACTCTTAATTTGAGAGCTTCTGTCCAATCTGTACAAGCCCAGAGATCTCTTCTGCCTAACATCACCAGTTACTGGAACTGGCTGACCTCCACCAGCAATACATCCTCCAGGGCATGCCATTACTTCTACTATATGGTATTCCTTTTCTCCTGATTTGATCTTATTTATCAGGTTTTCTGCATTTTTCAATCCATGTACTACTGCAACCTTAACCTGCCTGTCTCCAACCTGGTATGTGGCTTCCTTGGTGTTTGCTAATCCTCTTACATCCTTAAACATCAATTCCTTGGATATATTGTCCGGCTTCTTCTCCAATAGGCTTGTTACCACTGCTTCAGCTACTCCACCTGATGAACCGAATATTACTCCTGAACCGCTTACCAGCCCAAAAGGCATATCGAAAGACTCATCTTCCAGTTCTTCAAATTTTATACCTGCTTCCTTTATCAGCAAAGCTAATTCCTGTGTTGTGATTACCAGGTCTACATCCCTTACACCGTTGTGTACAAACTCTTCCCTGGCAGCTTCAGCCTTTTTGGCAGTACAAGGCATTATGGATATTACAACAGTTTCCTTACCATCATTTTTATCCTTTTCCTTATAGTACTCCTTAATTACAGATCCAAACATCTGCTGTGGTGATTTGCAGCTTGAAATATTGTCTAAAAGCTCTGGGAATCTATTTTCTGCAAATTTAACCCATCCTGGACAGCAGGAAGTAAATAATGGAAGATTTTCCCCTGTATTAAGCCTTTCAACAAACTCCTGACCTTCTGCAATTACAGTCATATCTGCGCCAAATGCAGTATCATATACCTCGTCTACACCAAGCATCTTAAGGGCTGCAACTATTTTACCAATGGTAACCTCTCCTGGTTCATACCCAAATTCCTCTCCCAGTGCTACCCTTACAGCTGGTGCTATCTGTACAACTACTCTCTTGTTTTCATCATGGATTAGCTCCCAGAATTTGCAGTTTTCATTCTTTATAGCAATGGCACCGGTAGGGCAAATTGCTCTACACTGACCGCAGTCTATACAGTTTACTTCCCCTATCTGTCTATCAAAGGCAGTTGTTATCCTCATTCTTGACCCTCTATAGGCAAAGGTCAAAGCACCAACTCCCTGAACTTCTGAACACATTCTAACGCAGTCGCCGCAGAGAATGCATTTGTTAGGATTGCGCACTATTCCTAAACTGCTTGTATCTATTGGAAGCCTATCTACTAATTCCCCAAATCTAACCTTTGTAATTCCAAATCTGGCTGCCAATTCCTGAAGGGTACAGTTTCCTGTTTTTTCACAAGTAGTACAATCTCTGTCATGATTAGCCAGCAGCAGCTCCAAAATATTTCTTCTATATTTCTTTAGCCTTGGGCTGTGAGTTTTTATTTCCATGCCATCCTTTGGCAATGTAGAACATGATGCAAATATCTTTCCGTTTTTATCCTCAACTATGCACATTCTGCAGGCACCATATAAACTTAACTCTGAGTGATAGCAAAATGTAGGCAATTCAATGCCAGCTTTTCTTACTACCTCTAATACATTCTTTTCATTGTCAAATTCTACTTTTCTTCCATCTATAATCATAGTACCTTTCATGTTAATTACACCTCCTCTATTGCAGAAAAAGCACAGGACTCTATACAAGAACCGCACTTAATGCACTTATTCTCAACAATCTTAAATGGCTCCTTAATCTTTCCTTCAATTGCACCTACAGGACATATTCTGCTGCACTTGCTGCAGCCCCTGCATAAATCCGGATTTATTCTGATAACTCTTAACTTGGAACATGTTCTGGTTGGGCATCTCTTGTCTACAACATGGGCAATGTATTCATCCCTGAAGTATTTTAATGAGGAAACAACAGGGTTGGCTGCTGTTTTACCCAGTCCACAAAGAGAAGTGTTGGTAATGGTATCAGCTAATTCTTCCAATAGGTCCAAATCCCTCATTTCTCCTTTTCCTTCAATAATCTTGTCAAGTATCTGCAGCATCCTCTTAGTTCCTTCTCTGCAAGGTATACACTTTCCACAGGATTCGTTTTGGGTAAAGTTCATGAAGAATCTGGCTACAGAAACCATACAGGTGTCCTCATCCATAACTACCATACCACCAGAACCGATCATAGCGCCAACACCAGTTAAGGAATCAAAATCCAATGGCATATCCAGATGTTCTTCTGTCAGGCAGCCTCCTGATGGCCCTCCTATTTGCACAGCCTTAAACTTCTTGTCTCCTGTAATGCCTCCTCCGATATCGAATATTATCTCCCTCAATGTAGCTCCCATTGGCACTTCAATAAGACCTGTATTCTTAACATTCCCAGTCAGTGCAAAAGCCTTTGTTCCAGGGCTTTTTTCAGTACCATATCTTCTATACCAGTCTGAACCGTTCATTATAATCTTTCTTACATTGGCAAAGGTTTCAACATTGTTCATAACTGTTGGCTTGCCCCAAAGCCCTTCCTCTACTGTCCTCTTGGCCTTGACTCTGGGCATTCCTCTTTCTCCTTCAATAGACGCCATTAACGCACTGCCTTCGCCGCATACAAATGCTCCGGCACCTTTGTTTATATGGATGTCAAAGGATAAATCTGTTCCTAATATGTTTTTGCCCAGTAGTCCTATTTTTCTTGCCTCTTCTATAGCCTTTGTAAGCCTTTCAACTGCCAGCGGATATTCTGCCCTTACATATATATATCCTTCCTTGGCGCCTGTTGCATATGCAGCTATGATCATTCCTTCTATTACGCTGTGTGGGTCCCCTTCCATTATACTTCTGTCCATGAAGGCTCCAGGATCTCCTTCGTCACCATTGCACACTACGTATTTCATATCAGACTTAAAAGAGCTAACCTGTTTCCACTTGTTGCCTGTTGGATAACCTCCGCCTCCTCTTCCTCTAAGGCGTGAATGTAGAATCTCATCGCAGACCTCTTCTGGAGTCATCTCTTCCAGGGCCTTAACCAATGCACTATATCCTCCATTTGCGATGTATTCCTGTACTGACTCTGCATCTATATGACCACAGTGTTCCAGAACCAGCCTGGTCTGCTTTTCATAGAAGGGTATGGATTCCTGAGTTTCATATACCTTTCCATTAAAATGATACATTAACCTTTCAACAGGCCTGTTGTTTAAAAGGGTTTCATTTACTATTTCCTCGCAGTCCTCCACCTTTACCTGTACATAAAGGTATTTTTCTGGCTCTATTCTAACTAAGGGTCCTTTTTCACAGAATCCATGGCATCCGCTTTTTTTCATTCCTATTCCTTCATGTTCCTTTTCTAGATCCACATCTGCCAGTATTCCCTTTTCCTCTATCAATCTCTTCAGCTCATTAAATATTTTTATAGAGCCATTGGCTACGCAGCCCGTCCCCCCACAGACTATAACCTTTTTATATTGTTTTTCAAGAGATTTCTGATACAATGACTGTTTTTTTCTAAAATCTTCAAAGCTACTAATTACCATTTCCTGTCCCCTCCTTTAGTCCCTTTATTATATCCACTGCCTTATCAGGAGTCATCTTTCCATGAACTTCATCATTTATAGTGATAACTGGTGCTAATCCGCAGGCACCTAAACAAGAAACAGTCTCTATAGTAAACAGCAGGTCATCTGTCGTATGCTTCTTTTCCGATAAGTTCAATTCCTTTCTTAATGCCTCCAGAACTGGTATGGATTTCTTAACATGGCATGCAGTTCCATCGCAGATTTTAATAATGTATTTTCCCTTAGGTTCCAGCGAGAAGTTTTCGTAAAATGTTGCAACGCCAAATATTTTAGCAGGGCTTAGGTCCATCTTTTTAGAAACATACTCTAATATCTCTACAGGCAGATACCTGTACTTTTCCTGAATGTCCTGAAGTATGGATATTATGGATGATTGATTGTTTCCACGAGCTTCAATAATATCATCTATTTCTTCCTTATTCCAATACACTGGTATGACCCCCTTTATGTTGATATTATAACAAGTTAATTATATCATTTTATAAAATTCTGTCAATAATTTAACAATATTTTGTTTATAAAATTATCATTTTCCAAATCTGGGATAAATTTTTTAAGCTTCATTTATGAGAATTTTCATATTATTTGTAATATTCAATGCCTGTAAAATAGTCATTCTGTTATTATATTGATATATATGTGACATATTTTTTGCTTTAACAAGTTCAATCGTGTTGCATTTAAAGTTTAATATTTTTTTAACAATCGTTTGTGTAATTCATTTTTTGTACAATTAAATAATCTCAATAAAAAAGGCCCTCTGGTTGAGCCTTTCGTCAGTAATATTTATCTGTTTCTTTTGGTAATCCCTTCTTATCTAGTCTATGCTCTATTATATCCTTTATAATGGAATAAATAAATACAAATAGTGGCACCCCAATAATCATACCAACAAAACCAAATATCTTACCAGCTACCAGTAGTGAAAACAGTATCCAAAAGGCTGATATCCCCAAGGAATCTCCCAGTATTTTTGGCCCAATAATATTACCGTCAATTTGCTGTATGATCAATATAATAACTAGAAACCATATTGCCTTTACTGGTGAAATGAACAGTATTATGAAAAAGGACGGTATGGCTCCAATAAAGGGTCCGAAAAAGGGTATTATATTGGTTATTCCAACTATGAAGGATACTAATGTCATATAAGGCATATTGACAATCCTTAGAATTATGAATGTAAGTATCCCAATAATAAGTGAATCCAATATTTTACCACTTAAAAACCTTCCAAATATGTTATCGCTTCTGCGTGCTAATTCCATTATCCTTTTTGCGTTTTTATCTGAAAAAAAGGATACTACTATTTTTTTACTTAATGCTTTAAATCTTTCCTTATCCATTAATAAGTATATAGATACAATAACGCCCAATACAATATTCCATATGCTTGAAATAATGTTTTTTGTAAAATTACCTATTTTAGGTACTAAATCTGTTGCAAAGCCCAATATATAGTTTACAAATTCGTTCCACTTTGACGAGATAATGTCATAGTATTCTTCCTGAATGTGAAATTCACTGGTTAATTCATTGAATTTGTTAGTTATAGATATGAAATGATTAGGTATTTCATTTACAAGCCCTATAACTGATGATAGTAGTTGAGGCAAAATAAAGTTTAGAAATAGATATAACAATAAAAAAACTATAAAATAGGTCAATATGATACCCATTACTCTATTTAATTTCTTGTTTCTTAACTTTGGGAAAATACCTGCTAGTAAACGATCCTCAACTAGCTCAAGTATAAAATTAAATAGATATGCCATAACAAAGCCTATTATTATTGGTTGAAATATGCTTATGTATTTTCCAACTTGAATTTTAAATAAGTTTACAAAGAAATCTAGCCGAAAGCCCATGACTTTAGTCATTGGGATGAAGGTTTATTAGATATTTGATACCTATCTAATATTATGATATATTGTAATTAGATGGGTGGTGGTTATCTAATGAATAAT
>DUMS01000089.1 GCA_012839745.1 Tissierellia bacterium | reverse complement strand
TGTGTGCCACGCATGGCACGTAGCTAGGCGGTGAAAGTCCGCTGTGGGGGCAGGCAGTTGCCAACCACTAGCAGACGGCAAGGGTGTCCATCGCGAGGTGGAATCTGAAGGAAGCCGGAAGCAAAGTCCCGACCCGAGGAACACGAATCGTATCAGGCATCCGAAGTGGGATGAGTCTGCGCAACAAGACAAAATCCAATAAACTGCCCGGACATGAGGATGTAAATACGGCGGGTACATGGGATGAAAGTTACGGGTCTTACCGTGGGAGGTCTCACGGACGCATGGAACGCATCTGTGAAATGCGGTTGAAACAAGATTTGCCGTGAGAAGTCAGCAGATACCATAGTAGTAACGCAGTCGACGGCGTTATGAAGGGTTGAACCCAAGGAGGAGTTTAGTCAATGAAAGTTACCAAAGTCGGGATAAAAGAAAGCAGAACACCCTGCTGTGGCAGGGGCTGGCCGCAGAGAGATAGTGCGGAACACGAAGGGTATGCGGGAGCGCTTACTGACGAGAGGATAACTGAAAACAACAGCTTCGATGTCGACAGTGGAGAGAACAAGCTTCTAGAGAGAATCCTAAGCCGAGAGAATCTTAACAGGGCATACAAGCAAGTTAAGAGGAACAAAGGGGCACACGGAGTCGATGGGATGGAAGTAGAGCATCTTCTGCAATATCTCAAAGACAATGGGGAAGAACTCGTGAAGCTGGTTCTGGATGGTAAATACCGTCCCAATCCAGTCCGGAGGGTAGAAATACCAAAGGACAACGGAAAGATGAGAAAGTTGGGTATACCAACTGCGGTAGACAGAGTACTGCAACAAGCAATAGCGCAGGTATTGATACCAATCTTCGAACCCCAGTTTGCAGAAACAAGTTATGGTTTCAGACCAAAGAGAAGTGCCCATGATGCATTGAGAAAATGTGTGGAATATGCAAACGAAGGATATATCTACGTAGTGGACATGGACTTGGAGAAATTCTTTGACACAGTTAACCAGACGAAGATGATAGAGATACTGTCAAGGACCATCAAAGACGGTAGGGTAATATCCCTCATACACAAATATCTCAGGGCAGGGGCGGTAGACAGAGGGAGGTTCGAGGAAACAGAAACAGGTCTAGTACAAGGCGGGAATATAAGCCCGTTATGCAGCAATATAATGCTGAATGAACTGGACCACGAACTGGAACGGAGAGGAATCAGATTTGTCAGATATGCGGACGACATGCTGCTATTTGCAAAGACAAAAAGGTCAGCGCAAAGGATACTGGAACATATCATCCCATTCATAGAAAACAAACTGTACCTCAAGGTGAACAGAGAGAAAACGGTAGTGGCCTACATTGGCAAAGTTAAATTCCTAGGGTATGGATTCTACCCATCGAAAGATGGGGTAAAATTGAGAGTACATCCTAAGAGTATCAATAAGATGAAAGCCAAAGTGAAGGAAATCACATCAAGAAGCAAAGGGAGCTCATATGAATTGCTAAAATTAAGACTTAAGCAGTTCATAACCGGATGGGTGAACTATTTCAAACATGCGGACATGAGAAACCTATTAAGGACAACCGATGAATGGCTTAGAAGAAGACTGCGCATGTACATATGGAAAAGATGGAAGAAAGTCCGTACAAGATATAAAATGCTGAGGAAGCTAGGACTTAATCACAACGATGCGTACAAATTTGCATGTACAAGAAAAGGCTACTGGCGAATAGCCAATAGCCAAATTCTAACTGTCACTATTACCAATGCCCGCCTAATACAGGCAGGGTACACATTTTTCTGGGATTACTACAAAACCGTAACGGCGTAAACTTGGGAACCGCCTAGTACGGGACCGTAGGCTAGGTGGTGTGAGAGGTCGGTAGGTGAATTAATCACCTACCTCCTACTCGAT
>DUMS01000031.1 GCA_012839745.1 Tissierellia bacterium | reverse complement strand
TTCATTAGATAACCACCACCCATCTAATTACAATATATCATAATATTAGATAGGTGTTAAATATCTAATAAACCTTCATCCCAATGACTAAAGTCATGGGCTTTCGGCTAGATTTCTTTGTAAATTTGGTAATATTGTATTTATAACTGGCCATTATTTCTCTATTACCCAATACAGACAGCGCTCCAGGCAGCATTATTATAATTCCTATAATTTCAAGAACTTTATAAAACTCTCTTCCAGTTTTTTGACTTATTATATATGCCAGAAAAGCACCTACAGCAGATAAAATAATTACTATCATTAAGCATTTTAATAGCATTCTCATGATATTTTTCAAAGCTCCCACATTACCACCCCTTTTTTTTGCTGCTATTAAATAATATTCGATGAAGCAATGAAAAGTCCTTCTAAGGATTGGTTTTTTGCTCCTAATAACCACTGTAAAAAAGGAGAATACTATAGTATAATATCTGATGTAACTAATTTTAAAGAGGTTGATTTTATGGCAAAGAGAGTAATACTGGGAATGAGCGGAGGTGTGGATTCATCCGTATCTGCACTTCTATTAAAGGAAGCAGGTTATGATGTAATTGCAATATTCATGAAGAACTGGGATGAAAAGGATGAATTTGGAGTATGCACTGCAACACAGGATGCAGAGGATGCCAGAAGGGTAGCAGACCAGCTGGGCATTCCATTCTATGTAAAGAATTTCGAAAAGGAATACTGGGATAAGGTATTCAGCTATTTTCTGGATGAATATAAAAAGGGCAGGACTCCCAATCCTGACGTAATGTGCAATCAAGAGATAAAGTTCAATGCATTCCTCCACTATGCCTTAAAGCTTAATGCAGATTATATTGCCATGGGACATTATGCCCAGGTGGAGGAGAGAGACGGGAATTTTTACCTGTTGAGAGGAAAGGACAAAAATAAGGATCAGAGCTACTTTTTGTCCAGAATAGGACAAGAAGCCCTATCCAAGACCATATTCCCTGTGGGGCATCTGGAAAAGAAGGAAGTCAGGGAAATTGCAGAAAAAAACAATCTGTATACTGCAAAGAAGAAGGATTCCACAGGAATATGCTTCATAGGCGAAAGGGATTTTGATGAATTTATAGACAGATACCTTCTTGCAAAGGAAGGGGATATAGTTGATGTAGATGGAAACAAACTGGGCAGGCACAGCGGCCTTATACACTATACGCTGGGCCAGAGAAAGGGAATTGGAATAGGAGGTGTGGGAACTGGCGAACCCTGGTTTGTTGCCGGAAAGGACCTTAAAAAGAATATACTCTATGTGGCACAGGGCAGCAACCACCCTGCACTGTATTCCATATCCCTCATTGGAGAATCCCCAAGCTGGATACTAGGAGAAGCCCCTGAAATGCCTATGAAATGCACTGCCAAATTCAGATACAGGCAGTCAGACATACCTGTGGAGGTCAATATGCTGGAAGACGGCAACATCCACATTAAGTATGAATATCCCGTAAAGGCAGTTACCCCAGGACAGGTGGCAGTACTGTATAAGGACGAGGTATGCCTTGGAGGAGCCATAATCAAATCCATTGAGCCACTGGATAAGAAATATGAGCATTTGAACAGGACCTATTAAGAAGAATTACAAATACATGAGAGCTATAAGAGATATTGTTAACACGACAGGTTGCAAAGTTCGAGCTTTGCAACTCTGTCGTGTTTTTCTGTTGAACCTTTCCTTTTATATATAATTCAATAAGCGAAATTACGGGACTGATAAAGGCATATACATAAAGAAAAGGCTCGACTATGGAGAATTTGATTGAAATATCCGGCGAAGTAAAACCATAAGATTTGCGACTCATCGCGTAAGCCAATTCGCAAATCGGTTTTACGAGCCGTGATATTTCTCAAATTCGGAATTGGAGAGCCGTTCTTTATTATATGCCTTCTTTATATGCCTAATTTAAAATCCATTATTATTTACAAGCTGCAGCATATTATGAAAGAATGATCTTCCCCTATTCAATTGGCTTCAACTTAGCTGTAAAGTGGCGCAGTATCTTTGGCTCCCAGGTAATCTTATATCCCTTAATGGAATCTGCCCTTTCCTTAATGGCTATCAAAGCATCGGCAATTACATCCAAATGAGCCTGGGTATATACCCTTCTTGGAACAGCCAGCCTTGTAAATTCAAATTCTGCCTGAAGCTGTTTTCCTGTATCAGGGTCGTTTCCAAGCATATATGAGCCAACGTCACAGCCTCTTATGCCTGCTTCCTTGTATAGCTCTACTGCCAAAGCCTGTCCTGGGAACTCATAATATGGTATGTGTGGAAGAAGCCTCTTTGCATCTATAAATATAGCATGGCCGCCTACAGGATATTGATAAGGAATGCCTGCTTCGTCTAATCTGGATGCCAGGTACTCCATCTGCCCTATTCTGTATCTCAGATAGTTGAAATCTATTCCTTCCTTCAGTCCTATGGCCAGAGCCTCCAGGTCCCTACCTGCCAATCCTCCATAGGATATAAATCCTTCATAAGGAATGGTGTTGGATTTTACTTTTTCGTATAATTCTTCGTCATCCTTTATTCCTATTAATCCTCCTATATTTACTATGGCATCCTTCTTTGAGCTCATGGTAAACAACTGAGCATAGCTGAACATTTCAAGTACTATTTCCCTTATGGACTTGTTTTCATATCCCTTTTCCCTTGTCTTTATGAAGTAAGCGTTTTCCGCAAACCTGGCAGCATCAATCAGCAAAGGTATATTGTACTTCTTGGCTATTTCTGATGTCTCCCTCATGTTCTCCATGGATACAGGCTGACCGCCAGCGCTGTTGTTTGTAATGGTCATTATGATCAATCCAATGTTTTCAGCTCCGTATTCCTCTATTAATTTCACCAGCCTCTTGGTGTCCATGTTGCCTTTAAATGGGCTGTAGGTTTTTGTATCCAGAGCTTCTGGCACTACACAGTCTATGGCTCTTGCTCCGGCTATTTCCACGTGGGCTCTTGTAGTGTCAAAGTGCATGTTTGCTATGGCATATTTCCCGGGCTTTAGGAAAATTGGCATAACAACCTTTTCTGCAGCCCTTCCCTGATGTACAGGCTGTATATACTTGTATCCGAATATCTCCTGTGCTGTTTTTACCAAATGCTTGTAGTTGACAGAGCCGGAATAGGCTTCATCTCCCTTCATCATGCCAGCCCACTGCTCCGTGCTCATGGCACCCGTACCGCTGTCGCTTAACAGGTCAATATATACATCCTCTGAATCTAAATAAAAAAGATTGTAGTGAGCCTCTTCTATTTTTTTTAGCCTCTCCTCAAAGGATAGAGTTTTTATGGGCTCTACCATTTTGATTCTAAAAGGTTCTGCAATATACTTGGATTTCATAGGTTTGTCCCCCTTTACAGTACTATTTATACATATTATATAATTCTCCAAAGTTTTTTCTTTTCCTCCATTTTTTTATCCTATTTTGCTGGAATTTCTTACTTTTCATCTAAACAAACAGCTCCGGTTCCCTTCTGTTTTCAAACTCTATTTCCAGCTCTCTTTTATGCCTTAAATATGCAATGTCATCAAAATATTTTGCCTGAACGGGACACCTTTTTACACAAGCGTTGCACTTTATGCATATTCCGTTTAAAATAGAAACATCGTCATAATCAATGGAGCCCATAGGACATACATTGGCACATAGCTTGCAGTCTGTGCAGCTATCCTTTGTCTTGGGCTTAACCTTCCTTATATCCTGGGGATTCCCATTTTCATCCTTTGGCATGTAGTATTTTCTGTAAGGTATATTTCCCTTTACTTTTACAGTCTCCACATCACCCTCAGATGCAATCTTCTCATACAGCTTGTCAGCGAAAATACTTGCTAATTCCATATCCCTTTCATCAGGCCTTCCCTTGGCAAGCGTATATGAAAAGGCATGTTCCCCAATAAAGGCAGCAGCTGCTATTACCTTGAATCCGTTGGAATTAAGTATGTCCCTTAGCTCAATCAAGGCATCATCATAGTTCCTGTTTCCATATACAACCACTGCAGCTGCCAGAGTATCATTTCCCTTTACGGTATTAAGATACTTCAAAAGCACATTAGGCACTCTTCCTGCATATACAGGCACTCCCACTATAACTACATCATCCTCGGAAAAAACAATTCCATCTTCCCTTGCCTTTGGCAATGTAAAGTCTATTTCCCTTAAATCCATTTCTCCATCCTTTTCAGCAATACATTTGCCTATTTTACTTACCACCTTTTTAGTAGTTCCCGTTGCACTAAAATACATTAGATTAATTCTTTTTTTCAATAGAATTTCCTCCTTTTCCCAAAAGCTGGCTATTTGCTGTAAAACTCCATGCCCTCCTTTGACAGTTTTTCCTTCCACTCCATCTCAAGTATTTCCAGCTCTTCACTATAGTCTGTTTTTGTCTCATCCTTATCATATTCCAGTTTCTCCAGTATTTCAATAGTAAAGCTGTCCTTTCCGTATTCATTCCAGTCCCTTTGCAGTTCCCGGCTGGGATGGTTTCCGAAATTAAGCTTGAACTCCGTGCTGTTTATTTTTCCCCTCAAGTTTTGAGCAGTCTCTATATAACATTTATTTTTAAAATTTGACTTAATCATGAATATGCCCATATCAGGCTTCATCATCCTGTACTGTTCCTTAAGCTCCTTTTTTCTGTCCATATTAGTACCCCATTTCCTTAAGTATTCTTGACAGGACTTTTAAGCGTTCCCCAATAAGCTCCCCATCTTCGCTTAAAGCCTGCTGAAATAGCTTGATGTCCTCATCAATTTTTTCATTATCTGTACACACTGATACCGTCATGGCATCTCCCTGCATGCCTATTCTATCGATAACAGCATTCTGCTCATCATATAGCTTTTTATGCCTGTAGGCGGTTTCCTGAAAATACTGTACAGTTCTTGTAACAAGAATCGCAAGGTCCAAAACCCTGTGAAGAGGCAATTCCTCTGACTGCCTTGACCACTTCTCCCCTGTATGCCTCCATACCTTAGCTGATATATCCACCTTTCCCCTGTCATTCCACTGTGCCAGCCCCAGGGAAATACCCTTTGCATCCGAATTATAGGCATACCTTCCATCTACATTCTCATAGTTTTCAGATACAATAACGGGTTTATGCTTTAAAGTTGTTGGTATCTTCATAATGTACCTCCTCTTGTTTACTAATTTACTAAATTACTAATTTACTTGTCCAGTATATCAAAATATACTGTCACAGTCAACCCCAGCACACAATTAAAACCTTCTCAAATATTCTTTCATGAATGCTGATTATTATTTATCAATAATTGATATAAATTAAGCTCAATGCTTTATTGTATTAAACTGTTAAAGATAAAATACCCTATAATTTTCAGAAATCTGCAATATGTTATAATTTATACTTCATTTTTGTCGAAGAAAATGTTTTCCTGCCAATTCCAAGAATCATTCCATAGCCTTCAGTTCCCAGTTTTAAGCCATTTGTTGGTCCTTCTTCCAACAATAATCTTTTATAATGATGCACATGAGAATATTTTTTTGAAATTTTATTTTAAAATATTTCATTACCCTATTGACAATTGTTTTTCCTGATGATATATTTATGAGTATTAAATACGGAAAAAACACAATTTTGTGACAAGTTCAAAAACTGTGATGAAGAGCGTGAACTATTGGCAGGTCTTTTACAGAGAGCCGGGTTAGGTGAAAGCCGGCATTGACTCAATAGGGATCCATCACTTCTGAGTTATATGGCTGAAGTTTTAGTAAGCCATATCGGCAGACCCCGTTATAAGGTCAGGGTTTAATAGGAAGTGCTCCTATGGAACCTGGTGAGGTAATTATCGTGAGATAATTATGAAATAGAGTGGTACCGCTTAATTGGCCTCTATATGTCTTTGACATATAGAGGCTTTTTTATATGAACTTTCATCATGGGGAGGGATTCATGTGAATAGCGATGAGGAAGGTATTATATTCTAATTTCTAATAAATATTAATGAATAAAATCGGGAGGGATTTGTATGAACAAAAGATTGCTATTTATAACAATACTGGTACTTACATTAAGTTTAATAACAGGCTGCTCACAAGGCGGAGCAGATAATTCTTCTGATGAAATAAGGGTTGGCTTAAACTATGAGCTTTCAGGGGATAATGCCACTTACGGCCAGGGGCTTGTAGAGGGTATTGAGCTGGCCTTTGAAGAGATAAACTCAAGCGGTGGAATTCTTGGAAAGCAGATAAAAGCCATAAAGATTGACAATCAGTCTAAGGATACTGAAGCAACCAATGTATCAACAAGACTAGCTACAAGGGAAAATGTAGTGGTGCTTCTAGGGCCTGCAACCTCTGGAAATACAAAGGCTGCAATTCCACCTGCAATGCAGAACAAAATACCTTTGATTTCAGGTTCAGCTACTGCTGATGATGTTACCGTTGATGCCAATGGAAATGTAAAGGAATATGTATTTAAAACCTGCTTCAATGACTCCTTCCAGGGAGTCATGATGGCACAGTTTGCATTTTATGACCTTAATTTAAGAAATGCTGCAATACTGGCAGATTCATCAAGCGATTATGCACAGGGCCTGTCAAAGGCTTTCCAGGAGACTTTCAAAGAATTAGGCGGAAATATACTGGCTGTGGAAGCTTACCAGGCTAGGGATACAGATTTCAAAGCAGTTTTGACAAACCTGAAAGGATTGAATCCTGAGTTCCTGTTCGTACCTGGATACTATGAGGAAGTAGGCCTGATTATAAGGCAAGCCAGAGAACTGGGGCTAAATGTCCCAATACTTGGAGGCGATGGCTATGAATCACCAAAGCTTGTGGAAATTGCAGGAAAGGAAGCTCTAAACGATATTTACTACTCCAGCCATTATTCATCACAGGATGATTCAGAAAATGTGGTGAAGTTCAAGGAAAGCTTCAAGGCTAAATACAACAAGGAACCTGATGCCTTCAATGCACTGGGATACGATATGGCTTATCTGTTTGCTGATGCTCTGGAAAGGGCCGGAGAAGCGGATACTGAAAAGCTAAAGAAAGCCTTGGAGGCAACAGAGGGATTTGAAGGAGTTACAGGAGTATTGACCATAGATGAAAAGCACAATCCAGTGAAGTCCGTAACAATCTTAAAAATAGAAAATGGCGAATCAGTATTCCTAAAGAAATTGGATCCACAATAATCCATAGTTAACACTCAGGTAATGCCTGGGTGTTAACTGAATAATATTACAGAAAGGAAGGTTACCATGGAACAGGCAATACAACAGCTTATAAACGGAATATCCCTTGGCAGCATATACGCACTAATAGCCCTAGGCTACACTATGGTCTATGGCATAATTAACCTAATAAATTTCGCCCATGGTGATATATACATGGTTGGAGCCTATATAGGCTTTGCCCTGACTACATTTTTCAATTTGGGTTTTTTCCCTTCTCTACTGATTTCAATGGCTCTAACAAGCCTAATTGGCGTTGTAATAGAAAAGGTGGCATATAAGCCTCTAAGAAAATCAACGAGAATTACTGCCCTTATTACTGCAATAAGCGTCTCATTGTTTCTTCAGTATACCATGATGTACTTCACAGGGCCCCAGACGAGAACTTTCCCCATGGTACTTGAAAACAGAAGCCTAAGCTTCCTAAACGGAAGTGTGGTAATGGATATAAAGAACATCTATATACTCATGATAACCTTAATGTTAATGGCTGCCCTACAGTTTATAGTCAGAAAAACCAGAATGGGCAAGGCAATGAGAGCAACTTCCTTTGATATGGAAGCAGCACAGCTTATGGGAATCAATGTAGACAAGGTCATATCCTTTACATTTGCCATAGGTTCAGCCCTGGCAGGTGCAGCAGGAGTCCTTGTAGGGATATATTACAATACCATTAACCCTCTAATGGGCTCATTGCCGGGATTGAAAGCCTTTGTTGCAGCAGTCCTCGGAGGCATAGGACTGATACCTGGCGCTGTGCTGGGAGGATTCTCCCTTGGAATGATTGAAACCATAGTAAGCGCCAATGGAGGTTCAATATTTAAGGATGCTGTTGCTTTCCTCATATTGATTGTTGTTTTGCTGCTAAGGCCTAATGGGCTTCTGGGGAAAACTACCAAGGAAAAAGTATAGGAGGGCACAATATGAGAGTATTCAATAAAGGCAGTATATTTAAATATATTGGAATCATTCTGTTTTATGCTATATTTCAAGTACTGTTAAGCACAGGGGTATTGGATGACTATATAGAACTTAATATCATACTTATATGCATAAACATAATACTTGCTTTAGGCCTTAACCTGATTACAGGGTTTACAGGCCAGTTCTCACTGGGACACGCTGCCTTCATGTCCATAGGAGCCTATACTTCTGCCATTGTGACTGCAAAGCTGGGCCTGCCCTTCTTTGTAGGAATAATGCTTTCAGGAATAACGGCTGCTTTAGCAGGGATAGTCATTGGAATTCCAACATTGAGACTTAAGGGGGACTATTTGGCCATTGCAACCCTTGGGTTTGGTGAAATAGTAAAAATTCTAGCCCTAAATATAGATTATATAGGCGGTGCAATTGGATTTAACGACATTCCACAGTATACCAACTGGACCTGGGCCTATGGAATGACTGTACTGGCTGTAGTACTCATCAAGAACTTCCTCAATTCCTATAAGGGAAGGGCCTGCATAGCCATTAGGGAGGATGAAATTGCTGCTGAAGCCATGGGAGTCAACACCACCTTCTATAAAGTGCTGGCTTTTGCCATAGGTGCTTTCTTTGCAGGAATTGCAGGATCCCTCTACGCCAACTACTTCTACTTCATAAAGCCCGATTCCTTTAACTTCATGAAATCCATAGACATTCTGGTAATAGTGGTATTTGGAGGCTTGGGAAGCATTGCAGGCTCCATAATTGGTGCCATTGTGCTTTCAGTTATTTCCCTGCTGCTTCAAAGCGTATCTGACCTGAGAATGATAGTCTACGCCCTTGTTCTGTTTGGAATAATGCTCTTCAGGCCTGCAGGCCTTATGGGAAATCAGGAGTTTAAAATATTTAAGAAGGGGGCTGATGCCAATGGCAGTGTTAAAGGTCAATAATCTCTCCAAATCCTTTGGAGGCATTGAAGCTCTAAAGGATATAAACCTTGAAGTTCATGAAAATGAAATAATCGGATTAATAGGCCAGAACGGTGCAGGCAAGACAACATTTTTCAATCTCCTTACGGGAATATATGCCCCCACATCAGGTGAAATAGAATACAATCTGGGTAAAAGAATAACCTCCAGGGATTTAAAACCCCATAAAACTGCAGGTTATGGCATCTCAAGAACCTTCCAGAATATAAGGCTGTTTCAAAACATGACTGTAATGGAAAATGTGCTTTTAGGCTACCACACGGGATTTAAGTACGGATTGGCTTCTTCCCTGTTTAAGCTTCCTTCCCGCCACAAGGATGAATATGAGCATTATGAAAGAAGCCTTAATCTTCTTAAGGAGTTTAAGCTGCTGGATAAGAAGGATGTACTGGCAAGGAATTTATCCTATGGAGAGCAGAGAAGGCTTGAAATTGCAAGGGCACTGGCAGCAAACCCAAAGGTGCTTCTTCTGGATGAGCCAGCAGCAGGCATGAACCCCAATGAAACAAAGGAGCTTACTTCCCTTATAAGGTGGATCAGGGAAACATTTGACCTTACAGTAATACTGATTGAGCACGACATGTCCCTGGTAATGAAGGTATGCGAGAGGATATTTGTATTTGACTCAGGAAGGCTTATTGCAGAAGGAACTCCTGATGAAATATCCAGAAACCAGAGGGTAATAAAGGCTTATCTG
>DUMS01000030.1 GCA_012839745.1 Tissierellia bacterium | reverse complement strand
ATTATTCATTAGATAACCACCACCCATCTAATTACAATATATCATAATATTAGATAGGTATCAAATATCTAATAAACCTTCATCCCAATGACTAAAGTCATGGGCTTTCGGCTAGATTTCTTTGTAATAATTCAAGCCTGACCCCTTACTGCAGTTTTCCTCCACAAAATGGACAATAACTGAATTCTCTAGGCACATTGGTTCTGCAATTTGGACAATACTTAAAGGGCAAGTAACTGTCAACTCGTCTGAGATTCTCCATCTTGATTTCAGTGTCAGGATTTTTCTCAAATTCCCTGCCAACTTCAGGATCCAGTTCATATAGGCTACCGCAGCAGGAGGTTTTTGCAATATACTTAACATTCCACCTGAAAGTGGGTATGAAAAATATGTGCAAATATCTGTAGGTCTTATAGATTTCAAATCTGTCCAATCTCCCACAGGAGGGGCATATAATATTGTTATAATTTCCTATATGCTTTTCTTTGTCTTCTATACCAAAAAAAGCTACAAAAAACATATGAGTCACCCTTCTTCCTAGCTTGTTTTTTATATTCTATATAATAATATAGCATAAATATACCATTATTAACTAAAAAAATGGGAGCAGTTTCTCCGCTAATTATTAATTAGTTATGAAACAGCTCCTTGCACTTTATCTATATTAAATATTTAACATCATTTCGTACTGGTTTACGAAATTATCAAATCCTAAATTTTCAAGAAATTTAACGCTACTAGTGCATCTATTATCAACATTGATAAAGCTTATATTTCCTGCTTCTGTGTACTGTATTAGGCTTTTCAAAATATTATGACCTACTCCTTTGCAACGATAATCCTCATGAACTGCCATCTGAGGTATAGCTCCCGTAGCCCTGTCAATTATTCCATATCCTACAGTTTTTCCATCAATTTCTGCAATAATCACTTCAAACAAATCAGAAACTGCCATAATGGAATCTACGGAATTTTGCCAGGAAGGTTCAAAACTCCAAAATGATTTAAATAGCTCCCAATCTATTTGCTCAATACTATATGAATGACATTTTATAGGTGTAAAAGGTGCTTCTCTAATGAGGTTCTTATCAATTTTAAAACACAATAAATCCCTTGTAATAAAAAAACCCTGCTTCTTATAAAGATTAACTGCAGCCTCGTTAGATTGAATTACTTCAAGTAAATAGTGTTCAATACTATTACCTCGCAGAAGACTTAAAACTTCACTAAACATTTTACTCGTAATTCCTTGTTTCCGATATTCAGGTATTACTCCCGTCCCACAATCATATGCTGTAATTCGACCTTTCCAATTACGTATACCATTCAGAATAAATCCTATTAGTTGGTTATCCTTAAATGCACCTATGGAAAATTCAGGAGAATAACCTCTACTTTGCAACATAATCTTAAACTTCTCCAATGGCAAGTTCATTTTTACATGATAATCTGAAAAAGCTTCTATAAATGCAGCATGTAAAACCTCTGTTCTGGTATCTTCCAGTGTTTTAAAATCCACCATTGTAGTCCTCCTTTTAATTAAGCCTTCACATTATATTACATATCTGCAACAACTCTAAGCTTAACTGCAAAATAAGCCATATCTCAGTTCATTTAATATACTGTATCATTATCAAGCAAGGGTTTTTTTCTCCCCATAATTCTGGAAGGCATTCTAGCGGTTTAAACCCCATTGACAAATAAAATTTCCTTGTTCTTGCATAATGAATATCAGGATGAGATTCATCAAGTGTCTTTACCTGCAAAAATTCATATCCATGCTCTTTAGCCCAGCTTAAAGCCCTATTGAACAAAGCCCTACCAATTCCCTGTCTATGATAATCAGGTAATACCCCCATAACATAGATTTCAGCTGTATATCGATTGTTTTCTTTCATTGAAATAAATCCTAAGGGTTTTGATTCATCCATTGCCGCAAAAAAAGGTAGATCAGCGCTCCTATTTATATATTCTTCAGTGGCTTCAGGTATTCCAAACCAATTAGGAAGCGCTTTTAATATATGTGCAGATATTCTTCTTTTTTGCTCCTTATCATTTATTTCTTTTATAACCATATATTCATCTCCCAATAAGTAAAATATCTTTGTTTTAAACAATAACATTAACCTTATATATCTGCATTTTTAGAGGTTTAGTACTTAAAGTTAAAGTTTAACTTTAAATATTTAGTACTTCCAATCTTTTTTATAAAGTTCCATAAAGATCAAATCATGTGAAATTCCTTCTGGGTCTGTCCAGTAATCCCGTTCTATTTTAGTCTGTTTAAATCCAATCTTCTTATATAAAGATAAAGCCCTTAAGTTATCTGCTAAAGTATCTATTTCAATTTTTTGTAAACCAAAATGATTATACAAATAATTCATAAATGTAATCAATGTATCCTGGCCATATCCTTTTCCTTGATATGATAATTCACATATTTTTATACCTATACCACACTTTTTCTGTGCTAAATCTAGCTGTCCATAGGCCAGCTCTCCGATTGGTCGTTCATCCTTAATATCTAAAACTACATATCTTCTGCTCTCCCTATAGGGATTTGGATCAGATATTTCCTTTGAAAAATCTTTAAGTAACTTATCTTCTGTAACTCCTAATCCTTTTTTGAAACCAACATCAGCCATTAATTCTCCATTATTCCACCAGCTAACAAACTGTGGAACATCTTCTATAGTTATATCCCTTATTTTGATAAGCTTACCAGTTGCTATAATTCCCATAAACATCTCTCCTTTCAATCAACTTAATTAAACCTTAGCACCATACCTATTCATTTAATTCTTTAACTCCCTTTAATGTTTCACCTGCTTTTATCGTTAACTCTTCAGCAGTATAATTTTCTTTTAAAATCCCATGCTTACCAGATAGTATTATTAATTGTTCTGGGACCCATCCTTCTCTAAAATAATTGGATTTGGATAATTGCTTTTATGTTCTTTGATTAGTACATTTCGTTAAGTTGCTGCTTATCTATTATAGAATTCCTCTCTGTTTAATTCATAATAAACAGCAGTTCTCCATTTTCCAGTTTGATCTTTCCATGCATTTTCTCTAACTCCAGTCTTACGAGCTCCAATCTTATTTTCATAAACATATTGAGCTCTTTTGTTTTCAAGCATTGTATCCCAAGCAATTTTATCTGTTGAACATTTTGAATTAATGGTTTCATCTGTAAAAAGGAACTCAAACAGCATCATGATGATTTTAGGACCATATCCTTTGTTTTGATAATTAAAGTCACATATTTTCCATCCAGGATATGCGGTATTGTCATCTGCAATACCATAGCTCAATTCTCCTACAGGTTGCCATCAATTTCAATAATACAAAGCTGGCTTAATTTACCTTCCCTACTTTTGATATTCTCTATAGTATATTCCAGAGATTCCCCCAATCCATTAGGGAAACCTGCATGTTCCATAATTCTACCATCATTCCACCACTTATTCAATTGAATGGCATCATCAACAGTAGCACTTCTAATCACAATATTATCCTTTTGTATTCTCATACTTACCTCCAATAAAATTATTTAGAGGATTTATAGAGCGTGCACCCTCCTTACACGTTTAGCTGTTGTTTTTATCATACCAACCACTTCCTTTCTGAATTATCTATTTGAAAATGCCTAAAATTTTTCTTAAGTATTTTAGGCTTAAATATCACCCTGCCTAAGGCTTTACAATAAAGCCCTTCATTCAAGTTAAGACTTCTATCTTTTATAGAATTGAATTTAATAATTATCATGGCAAATGAGCATAACTATCGCATTTAGATCTATATCTATAGATTCTATGTACTATGAAAATTTCGAGCAGAAATATTAGCAAAATATGAAATAGCATTATATAAAGAATGAGCTAAAATGCAATTAAACAATGATCCAGTACTAATATATAACAATCCTAATATTAAACCACAGATTATAGCTGATATCGTTTGAACGAAGTTAAAATGAAGTATAGCAAATATGAGAGTTGATATGAAAAGTGAAAGAGCTATATCATATTTATTTAATAAAGAATCTAATATTATGCCTCTTATTAAAATTTCTTCAACTACTGGAGCAAGCAAGCATATACGTATAAAACTTACAAGTGGATATTGCTGTAACTGATGAATCGCCTTATTATATTCATCAGCGCTTCTAGTAAATATACTATCAAAAAGAGGATCTAAAAATTTGTCAAGTAAAAAATAAAACAAAACTGAACAGGCAAAAGCTAATAATATCCCCCTTAATGTTATATTACTAAAAATATAGACTTTTAACTTATACCTTCTAATTAATGCAAGTAAAAACATTGTATTAATAACAATCAATGTTAAAAGGTTAATCCAAGAAGAAATATCATCTTTTAATGTTCTCCACACCATCCTATCTAATACAGTAGGAATGATCCCGCATACTATAAGATATATAGCTATGATAGAAACTGTGGTTCTAATGCTAATTGTAGTTAAATCCATGCCTTCACCCTTTCATAAAATACCGATTTTTCCCATACTGTTCTTCTATTTCAGAATTGCAACTTCGCAACTAGTTTCCCTTTATAGCTCAAAATCAGTCTTGAATCGCCTAATTCAAGCCTGGCCTTCTATAAAAGCTCTCCATTTCATCCTATAGATAATAAACTAGTATTTATTTTCTCATTCCGTTACATTATTAATATGTACTTAATGAACACTCGATTTACCTCCTTACCTCCAGCAAACATATTTAGGGGTTTTGTAGGTCACAGTAGCAATTATTGCTATGGTTTCAAACATTTCGTCATATCCTATTGCATGTATAAGAGATATAAGTTTCTCTTAATCATCCCTTTATCACTATAAATATATATTCCACCTTTCGCCACAAACTCCTTCTTCTTCCTTACATAATTTTACTAATTTCCCATTGCAAAAAATCAGGCTTTAATACTTAATCAAGCCTGACCTTCTACTACGTTAACATATTTTCTTTTTGTAAACATATAGAATATGCCATATACAATTATAAACACCATTATGCTTATGACTGTTGGTATTGTTAAGCTATACTTCATAAGGTCGCTTAATACTGAAATGGCAACTATGCTGTGGATTATCCCTACTATCAGTGGCAATAAGAAAAACATGCCTACCTGTTTGGATACAGATTCTTCTATTTCAATATCCGTTGTTCCCAGTTTCTTAAGTATTTCGTATTTTCCTTTATCCTTGAAGGATTCGCTTAATATCTTAAAGTAGATTATGCTACCTGTGGCAAATACAAACACCAGAAATAGAAAAGCTCCAAGGAAATATACTATACCAACTAGATCATACATTGTAGCACCAGCTACAAAATAGGTGTATAGCCCTGAATCCGCAGGCAATATTTGAGCTAGCTGTAAAGTTAAATCCTTTGTATCTTCAGGATTATCAAGTATGATTCCATTAAACTGCTTCTCTTCATATTTGTCCTTTAAAGCTTCATATTCATCATCATTGACAACAATACAAGTATAAGGCACTCCACTGCCAAACAAAGGAACCTTGGTTCGAACTTTTATTTTATAAGTATTATTCCCTACTTTTACATCATTTTTTTCTAACATATTCATGAATACCCCAGGTCTCTCTATATATGCCACTTCTTCCTCTAACTGTCCTATTCTAGATATTATCTTATCTCTGCTTTTAACATCAAGATCCGATAATACTTTTTTAAAGGTGGAAAATTTTACTACTACAATTTTTGAATCAGGAACAAATAGGAAGTTTGCCTTCTCCCTTAGTTCAACATTATGATTTGAATTCTCTATTATATCATCTACCCTCTCTATTACTTCCTGGTCATCAGAAATATAGGTAACAGTATATGGAACCTCAATCTTATGGTTTTCATCTACAAAATACCTAAGGGAGCTTACTGTACCAAAGGAAGTTATGCAGGTAGTTATCAACACTGCTACTGCTGCAAAGGTCCTGTAGTTGTCCTTTATTCTAAAGGCTATATTAGAAAAGCTTATAATATTTGTGCCTTTATATAGAAACTTCTTTCTCCTTATAAAATACCTTATAATCATAGATAAAAAGGAGCCAAACAGCCAATAGGTGCCTATGATAACCAGAATTACCGTCCATAAAAGTGCTTTTCCAAACCCGAACCTGCCATAATTTACTGCAATATAATATGCAATACCTATGACTACTAATGATGCAATGCCTTTCAAATAATTGACTTTTGGAAGCTCCTCTGCCTTCTTCAATGTATTCATCAAATCAACCAGGTTAGTTCTTATGATGTCTATATATCCCTTAAGAAATGTTATAAATAGAATAACTGAATACACAATTACAGTCTCCACAATAGCTTTTCCTGATATGAAGAAGTCAATTCTCATATTCAGCAAAGCTGCTTTTGCAAGCAACATGAGAAACAATTTGCTGAACAACATCCCAAGTAGCAAACCAATTAACAAAGACATTATCCCCAATAGCAATCCCTCTGATGCAAATATAAAGGCAATTTTATAATTGTCAATTCCCATGAAGGCATATATTCCTATTTCCTTTTTTCTTTGATTTAGAAAGAAATTGCTGGAGTACATAATGAAAAATATAAGGAACAATATCATAAGCAAGGATGCAGTTACTGATGAACTCTGTACATATATGGTTAAATTACTTGTTTCTCGGAACTGAGGGTTGTATCTCATGGATACAAAATTATAATAGGTAGCCACTGAAAAAACCATTGCCATCAGATACATTCCATAGGTCTTTATATTCCTTCTGAAACACATAAAAGTCAGTTTAAATGAGCTCACCTATGCCACCTCCCATAGACCCTACAAAGTCTATAATTCTCCTGAAGAACTCTTTTCTTGTAGAATCCTTATCCAATCTTGCATGGATTTTTCCATCCTTTAAATACAATATTCTCTTACAGTAGCTGGCTGCAAAGGCATCGTGGGTAACCATTATAATAGTGGTATTTAAGTCCTCATTCATCTTCAGAAGACATTGCAATAACTCCTGTGAAGACTTGGAGTCCAGAGCTCCAGTAGGCTCATCGGCAAAAACTATGGATGGCGATGTTATAAGGGCTCTGGCTGCTGCTACCCTTTGCTTTTGCCCTCCTGGCAGCTGATAGGGATATTTTTTAAGATGGTCCTTTAATCCAAAAAAACTGCCTAACTTCTCCACCTTCTCTTTAATTTCCTTTACATTTACATTTGATAGTGCCAATGGTAATGCTATGTTATCCTGAACAGACATGTTGTCCAAAAGATTAAAGTCCTGAAATAAAAACCCAATGTTATTTCTCCTGAATATTGAAAGCTCTCTATTTTTCATAGTTAAAATGTCCTTACCCTCATAATATATGTTTCCCGATGTAGGCCTATCAATTGTAGATAATACATTTAAAAGAGTAGTCTTGCCTGCCCCCGATGGGCCCATTATTCCCAGGAATTCCCCTTTGTATACCTTTAGGTCAATACCGTCTAAAGCTGTAAAGGTAATTCCCTTTGAACCATATTCCTTTCTTAGGTTCTTTGTTTCAAGTACTATTTCCATATGATCCCCTCCAACTTCATTAGAAAATTCTCTCCTATGAAAGAGAGAATTTATTCTTTACCTAATATTCTAGTTTCTTTAAAAGCTTCATTCCATCACTTAAGGTGACAATAGTAATACTAACATTACATTTTTGT
>DUMS01000005.1 GCA_012839745.1 Tissierellia bacterium | reverse complement strand
GTTTTGCCGCCGACTTCCTTCAGATTCCACCTCGCGGTGGACACCCTTGTCTTAAGCTAACGGTTGGCACTATCAACCCCCGTATCGGACTTTCACCGACTAGCTTACGCCCATGCCGGGCACACTATAAAAAAGGTTTCTCATTAGGAGAAACCTTTATTTGTCCCAGAATTTCCCTAAATAGCAAGATATGTCTTTTTCGCTCCTCACCCTTATATAGTGCATCCATCCCTTTGGGAAAAGCCTTAAATACCTTTGGGTAGTAAATCTCTCATCTATTAAAAGCAGCGCTCCCCTGTCAGTTTCACTTCTTATGACCCTTCCTGCTGCCTGCAAAACCTTGTTCATTCCGGGATACATATAGGCATATTCAAATCCCTGCCCGTTTTCAGAATTAAAATAGTCTCTGATTATATCCTGCTGATGGCATATCTTCGGCAAGCCTACTCCTATAATAACAGCCCCAATGAGCCTGTCGCCAATTAGATCTATGCCCTCTGAAAATATGCCTCCCATTACTGCAAAGGCTATCATGGATTCATCAGGGCTGTTGCTAAACCTGTTTAAGAAAATCTCCCTTTCAGATTCATCCATGGAGGTATTCTGAATAATAGTAAATACATGGGGATTTCTCTCTGTGAAAGCTTCATATATCCTTTCCATGTATTCGTAGGATGGGAAAAATACAAAATAGTTCCCCTTTCTTTGAGAGGTAAACTCTTCAATGTATTTTACTATATCCAGATAGGTGTCCTCCCTATCCTTGTACTTTGTGGATACTCCGTCACCAATTAACAGGCATAGATTATCCCTGGGAAAAGGCGAGGGAAAACTGATGGTATAGTCATCTCTATTTCCACCCAGAACATTTCTGTAGTAATCCAAAGGCGTCAAGGTAGCAGAAAAGAATACTGCAGCTCTTCCCCTTTTAAGAGCCTCCGCCAGTAGATAGGAGGCGTCTACGCAGAAAAGCTTTATAACAATATCATCCTCCAGCTTTTCAATATAGGTTACATATCTGGAATCATAGAGTTCAGATATGTTTATAAACTTTAAAAGGTCAAAATACAACTCGCTTATTTCCTCGTAAAGCTTATGCTGCCTTTCTTTTAAAAGCCACTCCTCCAGTTGGTTGATAAGCTTTCTTATAGGGGAATATAAGCCATTTATCTCCTCTTTCTGGTAATAAAAATCTCCCTTTAAGTACTCCCTTTTTATCCTGTTTATGGCATTGTTGCATCGGTTAAAGCTGCTTGACAGCTCAGGAAAATCCTCCTTCAGCTCTTTCTTGTACTTTAAAAAAGGAGATTTGCGAACCTCTGCAGAGAACATCTCCCTTGAACGGTCCACCAGATTATGGGCTTCATCTATTAGAAACACATAATCTCCCTTTGTTTCAAAGAATCTCTTAAGGTATACACTTGGATCAAAAACATAGTTATAGTCGCATATTATCACGTCGCTAAACAAGCATAAGTCCAGGGAAAACTCAAAGGGGCATACCTTATATTTATCTGCATACCTTAAAACTACATCTCTAGTTATCATATCCTCGTTATTGAGAGTATCCAACAGTGCATCGTTGACCCTGTCATAATGCCCCTTTGCATAGGGGCAGTCCTCAGGATTGCATTTGACTTTGTCATTTCTGCATACTTTTTCCTTGGCAGTTAAAACTATGGACTTTATCCTCAATCCCTTACAGGCCATATGATATATTGCGTTTAATGCAACCTCTCTTGTTATGGTCTTTGCAGTAAGATAAAATACCTTTGAAGTAAGGCCTTCTCCCAATGCCTTTATGGCAGGAAAAACAGTTGAAATAGTTTTTCCTATACCTGTAGGTGCCTGTGTGTACAGCTTTTTGCCATTCATTATGGTCCTGTAAACAGAGACTGCCAGTTCCCTTTGCCCCTTTCTGTAGCTTTTGTAGGGAAAGGAAAGCTCCCTTATGGAATCGTCCCGTACAACTCCCCAATAGTAAGTCAAATTAGCCCATTGTACATATTTATCGATTAAGCTCATAAAGAATTCTTCCAGCTCTTCAAGTCTATAACTCTTTATAAACTTCTTCATTTCATTGGTATCTATATTTATATAGGTAATCTGAACCTGCAGCCTTTCTATGTTATTATTTTTTGCATATATATAGCCATAGCACTTCCCCTGTGCCCAGTGGAGGAGGTTGTAATCCTCCTGAATTTCATCCAGGGGCTTTAAGGTACTCTTTATTTCGTCAATTGTAACTTTTTCACCTTCTTTTATAACGCCATCAATTCTTCCTTCTATTTCTATGCTGAAATTATCATACTCCAGCAAATGCCTTACAGGTACTTCTGCTTCATATTCATCTCCATAGAAGTTCTGCACTCTCTGGTGAGCCCTTGTCCCCTCCACAGCTCTTGTACTATTGGTAAATCTAATGTCAATATCTCCGGAACGCATCACGAATTCAACCAGGTTTCTCACTGATATTTTTATATGATTAGACAATATAATCACCCTTCAATAAGTGGTGATTATATTATATACCATATTATTGCTCCTTTCCATTATGGCAAAAGAAGCCTTTATGGTTTCATCCCTTAAATTCTCTGTATACAGGATAGGACCTGATGAATATATAAAAAATACTTTAATCGAAAATATAAATTATCTATATGATCAGTTTGACGAAATATGCTACTATCTCTCAAAACATTTTATTAAGGACCCTTTGGTCAAAGAGTTTGTCTATGATATACTTAAGCGGAAAGATATACCATATAATTACATAATCGCAATTATATTTAAATATTTTTCTGAGATTATAGATTTTGATGAAGATATATATTCCAAATACTATAAAGGGCAAAAAAATAAAGATTGGTATATTAGATATTTTATGCTGGATTGGATATACCTAAAAAATCCGGATATATTGAGTTTGATTGATAAAGATGACAACAATATAGTAAGTAGGAAATTATACTATTATAAATATATCTATATAAAAGGTGAAAAGTAAGCGTATAATAAAAGATGGATGGCAATCGGGTAGGAGGAAAATAATTAATTTATTTTCCGACCTCCCACACCACCGTACATACCGTTCGGTATACGGCGGTTTCATAGTTTACACTCTAACATCAAGGTAATATTTAAGAAAGCTTAAAT
>DUMS01000029.1 GCA_012839745.1 Tissierellia bacterium | reverse complement strand
TGCCTATACTTGTATTGTTTTTAGTATTTAACGTAGTTAAGTTCAAACTAAACAGCAAGAGCAGAAACAGGATATTAAAGGGGCTTTTATATACTTACATTGGCCTTGTGCTGTTTATGACGGGGGTCAATGCAGGGTTTATGGAAGTAGGAAGAATTATGGGCTATAGTATTGCCTCCCTGGAAGTAAAGTGGGCATTGCCAGCCATAGGGTTTTTCATGGGGCTTGTTGTAGTATTGGCAGAACCTGCTGTACACGTATTGACGGAACAGGTGGAAGATGTAACATCAGGCTATATAAAAAGAAAAATGATACTGGCAACGCTATCTATTGGAATTGCCATTGCAGTAACCTCATCAATGCTCAGGATTATGATACCGGAATTGAAGCTTTGGCATTTTCTGCTGCCAGGATTTGCAATAGCAGCTTTCCTGAGTTTTAAGGTTCCTCCAATTTTTGTAGGCATAGCCTATGATTCAGGTGGAGTTGCATCAGGTCCAATGACTGCCACGTTTGTACTGGCTTTTGCCCAGGGCGCTGCTGAAGCAATACCAACTGCCAATGTGCTTATAGATGGATTTGGAGTCATTGCAATGGTAGCCATGACCCCGTTGGTGGCCATACAGATATTAGGCTATTTGTTTAAACTGAAAGCTAAAAAGGAGGGGGTTGACCTTGACAACACCATCAGAGAACAGGAAGTATAAACTATTCTGCGTTATAGTAGATTTCGGAAAAGGCACCAAGGTACTAAAGGAATCCCAGAAGCTAGGCGTAAATGGAGGTACCTTCCTCCTGGGAAGAGGTACGGTAAGAAGCAACATATTGAGGCTTTTGGGTCTTGATGAAGTGAGGAAAGAGATTGTTTTAATGGCAATAGATGCAAGCATTGAGGAAATATTACATGAAGAGCTGACACGGATATTCCATTTGGATAAGCCAAATCATGGAATAGCCTTTTCAATGCCTATAATTAATGTAATCGGATTAAGGGATAGCAAGTATATACCAAATCCTGTAAGGGAAGGTGGAGATAGCATGAAATATGAAGCCATATTTACAATAGTAGACAAGGGCCTCTCGGATGAAGTCATAGAAGCAGCTAGAGGGGCAGGCGCAACAGGAGGAACGGTAATCCACGGAAGAGGTGCTGGAATTCATGAAAAGGAGAAGCTGTTCAACATTGAAATAGAGCCAGAGAAGGACATAGTATTAATTTTGGCAAATGAAAGCATAGTTGATAATATTGTGAATGCAATAAGCAAAAAGCTTAATATTGATAAGCCGGGAGCAGGCATATTGTTTGTAATGGATGTAAGCAGAACATCAGGACTTTTGCCATATAATGAATAGGAAATCCTAAATAGCAGGATTTCTTTTTTTGTATAGAATTCTACTTCAGGTTCAGAAGAGGAAGCAATACTCATATCTATATAGTAAGTTTGTTACAGGAAAACTGGGGTATATAGTTAAGGTAAATATTAAAAAAGGGGGTTAGGATATGGACTTAAGCCTTATTATAGGAGGCCAGGCAGGCCAGGGAATGGATACCTTTGCAAGCCTTTTTGAAAAGACCATGAAGCGCTGTGGGTACAATGTATACGCTTACAGCGACTATATGTCAAGAATTAGGGGTGGCCACAACTTTTTCAACATAAGAATCTCCTCTGAAAGCATACTGGCAGTTAAAGATGATATTGATATCCTGTTTGCATTGGATGAGGAAACAATCAAGGTTCATAAGCATAAGGTGAAGGATACGGGAATAATTATTGCAGATGAATCCATAAAAGGAGAAGCTGATATAACCCATTTGAAGCTTTCAGATACAGCAAGGAAGCTTAAGAATCCAAGGGTTATAAATACCATAGGATTGGGAGCCATATTAAAGTACCTGGGAGTGCCAGTTCATATAGCCAGCGAAGTCATAAGAGAGGAATTTAATGAGGAAATCGCCAATGCCAACTTAAAGGCTTTGGAAGAAGGATACAGATTAATGGACGCTAAATACCATTTGGATATAAGAGAGGATAACAATATACTCATAAATGGCAACGAAGCAGTAGCATTAGGAGCCATAGCAGCAGGATGCAAATTCTACTGCGGATACCCCATGACTCCATCAACAGGCATATTGAATTTTATGGCAAGACATGCTGATGAATTCAATATTGCAGTTGACCAGGTAGAGGATGAAGTGGCGGCACTTAATATGGCATTAGGAGCTTCCTATGCTGGTGTAAGGGCAATGACAGGTTCCTCGGGAGGAGGATTTGCATTAATGGTGGAAGCCTTAAGCCTTGCAGGAATAATAGAGGTGCCAGTTGTGCTGATAAACGTACAGAGGCCGGGGCCTGCAACAGGATTCCCTACAAGAACGGAGCAGGCAGATTTAAGGTTCATGATACATGCAGGCCATGGAGAGTTTCCACGAATGGTAATAGCATTAAGGGATACAGAGGATGCTTTTTACCAGACTATAAGGGCCTTTAACATAGCTGAAAAGTACAATATACCAGTACTTCTGATAAGCGACCAGCACCTGGCAGATGGAGTTACAACCAAAAAGCCCTTTAACTTCAGGGATATTAGTATAGAAAGAAACATACAATCCTCCATAGAAGAAGAATACAAAACATACAGGCTTACGGAAAGCGGAATATCCCCAAGGATAATCCCTGGAAAGATAGAAGGTGCTACAGTATTGGTGGATAGCGATGAGCACGATGAATATGGGCATATAACTGAAAGCGGAGAAATAAGGACCAAGATGGTGGATAAAAGACTTAGGAAGTTTGAACTTCTGAAAGAGGAAATCAATGAACCCTGGCTTATAGGGGATGAAAGCCCCGAAAACCTGGTAGTGTGCTGGGGCTCAACCTATGGAGCAGTAAAAGAGGCAGTGGAAAATCTAAAGGATGAGGGAATATCAATTGGAACACTGGTATTTGGAGATATATGGCCTTTCCCAACGAAGAAGCTGTTGGAGCTTAATAAAAAGGCAAGGAAAATAATTGATGTGGAGCAAAATGCAACAGCACAGCTTGACAGCCTTATAAGGGAAGAGGCATTGATAAAATCAGATGTTAAGATACTTAAATACGATGGAAGGCCATTTACCGCTGATGAAGTATATAGAAGGATAAAGGAGGTATTATAATGAGTTGTCAATATGAGCTATATGAACCATCCTGGTGTCCCGGATGCGGCAATTACATGATAAGGACTGCATTGAAAATGGCATTGGAAGAGCTTGGTATCAAGCCTCATGAAGTGGTCATCGTATCAGGAATAGGCCAGGCAGCCAAAATGCCTCACTACATTAAGGTAAACGGATTCAATGGGCTCCATGGAAGAGCCTTGCCTCCAGCCATTGGCATTAAAATGGCCAATAAAAACCTCCATGTTATAGTGGAATCAGGAGATGGAGACACCTACGGAGAAGGAGGGAACCACTTTATACATGCCATAAGGCGAAATATAGACATAGCCCATTTTGTCCATGACAATCAGATATATGGATTGACCAAAGGTCAGGCCTCTCCAACAACAGCCATGGGTCAGGTTACAACTCTGCAGTTTGACGGAGTAAAGGTAGAGCCTGTTAAGCCACTGGCATTGGCCTTGACTATGGGAGCAGGATTTGTGGCAAGAGGCTTCTCAGGAGACATACCTCATTTAGTAGGCCTTATGAAGGAAGCAATAAAATACAGGGGATATGCATTGGTAGACATACTTCAGCCATGTGTGGTATGGAACAAGGTAAATACGTTCTCCTGGTACAAAAACAGGGTATATTATCTTCCTGAATCCTACGACTATACCAATAAGGAAGAGGCCATGAAGAAGGCACTGGAATTTGACGACAGGATTCCAATAGGCATATTGTACAAGGTAGAAAAGGAAACATACCTGGATAAGTTTGATTTCATAAAAGAGGGGCCAGCCCTTGTGGATTTGGAACTGAACCCATTAGATGCGGAAAAGTTAATGGATGAGTTTAGATAATCTCTATATGGAGGGAGTAAAATGGACTGTACCATACTGATAGGCGGAGAAGCAGGGCAAGGCCTTGACCTGTCTTCAAATATACTGGAGAAGATATTGAAAAGGTGCGGTTTTCATGTATTCACATACAGGGACTATATGTCCAGGGTTAGAGGAGGCCATAATTTTACTCAAATAAGATTTTCAGATAAGGAAGTTTATTCATAGCTCACATTACAGAATACTAAAATTCGATGGAAGTCCTTTTAGCAGTGATGAGATTTATAATAGGATTAAGAATGAGATGCTTAAATAATAAAAGATGGTTGACCTATTTGTGTCAACCACCTTTTTTTATTTCCTGTCTAAATTTATATCCTCTATCTTAAAGACCCTTAAAGAACTGTCAACATTTTCTTCTAAAGCAAGCTTGCCGTACTTGTCCACTTCAGTCTTGTCCTTAGGTGCGTGATGAAGGCTTGCTGGACCTGATATACATCCTCCTTGACATGCCATTCCTTCAATAAAGTTTCCTTCCAGCCTGTTAACTTTAGCAAGCTTTAATGCCTTATCGCATTCTTTAAGGCCATCGCAGTAAACTGGTCTAAATTCTATATCAATATTCTTTGTTTCAATAATATGGGCCACTGATTCTGTAACGCCCCCACTTCGTGCAAATATTCGTCCATAATATGATGCATTATTTAGTGGAACTTCTTCGCAGCTTTCCAGATCAATACCAGCTGCATCTATCATAGCCGCTATTTCTTCAAATGTTAGAACATAATCTATATCCCTTTTCAGTTCTTCTTCCATAGCCTCTGCTTTTTTTGCTATACATGGTCCTATGAAAACTACCTTTGCATATGGATCAATATGTTTAATTAATCTGGATATTGCTATCATAGGAGAAACTGTATTTGATATATTATTTGCAAGTTGAGGATAATACTTCCTTATATAGTTAACAAAAGCAGGGCAGCAGGATGTAGTTACAACTTTCTTTTCTCCAACTGTTTCAGAGAATTCCTTTGCTTCGTGCAAGGATACCATATCTGCACCTAAGGCTACTTCTACTACATCATAGAATCCCAATTTTTTTATACCGCTTACAACTTGTTCAATATTAGCATAGGTAAATTGGCTTGCTATTGCAGGAGCTATTGCAGCATAAACATGCAATTCATCATTATGCTTTGATTCATTTAATATATTTATTACATCTACAATAAATGACTTGTCCATAATAGCCCCAAAAGGACATTGTATTACACATGCACCACATTGAATGCATTTATCGTTATTTATAGTAGCCTTTTTATTCTCATCCATAGATATTGCTCCAGGTAAACAGGCTCTTCTGCAAGGTCTCATAACATCAGCTATAGCATTATAAGGACAGGCTTCCTTGCATCTGCCACATTCAATGCACTTGTTCTGGTCTATATAGGATCTTCCTGAAACATGATATATTGCACCTCTTGGGCAAGCCTCACTACAGCGGTGGGCTAAACAGCCTCTACATGCCTCTGTTACAAAGAATCTGTTTATTGGGCATTTATCGCAGGCAACATCTATGACTTCAACAATATTTTTATTTTCCTTATTTCCACCCATTGCCAGCTTGATTCTTTCCTTAGTTATTTCTCTTTCCTTGTATATGCAGCATCTAGTTCTTGGCTCTGGACCTGGATCAATAATATATGGAATTTCATCTATTTTTTCTTTCAAATTCCCATTCATTGCACCCCTTGCTACTTCTCTTAACACTTCGTACTTGATGAGTTGAACATCGCTTTCAAATTTCCTTTCCATTTCTATTTCTACCTCCTCTACTATACGTAATTTATATTGACTTTAATATCTAGCTTTTCTAGAACCTTTACCAAGTCGTTAACTACCTTTAGTTTAATGCTTAAGTTTATTGGGAAATCAGGATTTTGGTGAGCAGGATTTACAGCCTTACCTATCCATAGATTTAAATGGGTGCAATCCTCAATAAATAGTTTTGCAAGCTTTGATGCACCATCCTCTTTATATAAACGATAAAATGGATTATCCCTGTATGGAGACTCAAGATACATATTTAGCCTTTCAATTGTCTTGCTTATAGTTAAAACTCCTTCTGTAACTAAATCAATTCCTTCTATGCTAGCAATAGGAGGTACATCAGGGTCAATGAAATCCATACTGGTTTTTATCTCTTTTTTAAGTTCCCTTGCAACAATTTTAGCTGCAGTTCCTCCACAGACTACTTTTTTGCCCTTTTCATTCATTAGGCATTCTACAACCATTTTATCCTTTGTCTCATCTTCAGGTGGTCCAGTGAACATATTTATAACTTCTGGTTCTCTTATTTTAACTGCAACCACAGTAGCATCATCTCCTGGTTTATCTATATATAAATACTGACATGTATCCAGTACATCGTTTACAATATTTCTTGCGCTTTTTTCATACTGTGAAAGTCTATTTAAATACTTGCCTATGCTGCTCCATCCCCAGCCCTGGTTTAGGACACCTCCTATACCAGCATGAACGATACCATCACTTACTATTGTGAGCAAGTCTCCTTTTTGAAGCTTGAACTTGGACTCTTTAACTAAGGCATTTCCTATAGTGATTTCATTTTTATCAATATTTATTAGCTCACTGTTTCGCACAAGAAATATTGGGGGGTTATCGAACTCTGCAGCATAAACACTGCCATCTTCACATATTTCTACTATTGTAAATGTAGAATAGGCGAGCTCTCTTACTTTACATACTGGGAGAGTATGTATTATTGTATCTACAGTTTCCACAATGCTTGCGCCATTCTTTAGCATTGTAGCAGCAATTTTAGAAGTAAGTGTTGACAGAATGTTTGCTTTCACACCACTACCCAGTCCATCAGCCATAACAATTATGTTCCTGTCATTATTTCTTATAATCTCTACCTTATCACCACAAAGCTCTTCACCGTATTTGTTCATGCTATTATATGCTATATCAACATAATAATTCATTCTAGATCACCATCTTCAAGAACTAGAGCTTTTAGCTTGGTCAAAACTACTTTTGTTTCTGCAGTTGTTTCTCCAAGCAATCCTGCAATTTCCTGAGCTACTCTCATTTGTTTATCTATAACGTCCTGAGCAGCATTAAGAGTATTTTCCTTCAACTTCATTAGTTCCTTCTTATTCTTTTCTTCAGAGGTTATATCCGTCATAATAACCAGCATTGCATCTTCGTCTTTAATGTAGATGATATTTTGCAACAATGTAGCATTGTATTTAGGGTAGTATACCTTGTTGGAAATAATATCCTTCTGATATGCTTTTACATTTATAAATATATCGTCATCAACAATTGTTGAAATTGGCTTATTTAAAACATCTTTAGCCTTTACCTTAAACAGCTTTTCACAAACAGGGTTAAATTCTACAATGTTTAGATTTCCATCAATAATTAGTATTGCATTAGGACTGCTCTCAAATATATGGTTGGACAGCCTTTCAGCCTTATTCTTCATGTAAGGAAGACACATGCTGGTTTCAGCCATACCTTCATATACAGCTTGTGCTTTTTCCCTACAGGTAGAATATCCGCATGCACCACAATTTAGCTCATCAGAAGAAGAAAACTTTTCTATAGACCTGAGTATATCCTTTATATCCTTTTCTAATGCTTCAGGTTTATAGAAGGCTTTGTTCATAAAAGACCTTTTAAAATTCATAGATCTAATATAATCAGGGGACTCAATGGGGGGTATACTCTCCTTTAAACCAGCATATTCCATAACTTTTTTTCTTCTTATATAAGAACTATGTATATCATCTGGGATTCCAGGACCGTTAATACAACCCCCTTTACAAGCGTTTAACTCTACACATACTCCTTCTATGCTTTCAGTCCTAAGTGTATTTAAAATATTGATACATTCTTCAACTCCATCTATGCTTATAAAATCATATCTATCAATAAACTGTTTTTTAACAAAGCTATTTAATACTCCACCTCCAACGGGGAAGTTTTTTCCTTTATCTGAAGCTTTACCATCAAAGGGTTTTGGATTAACTGTGGAAAAATCAATATTTTCCTCTTTCAACCACATATCCAACTCTTCAAAAGTAAGACATGCATCTATTAGATTATCATCCTGAAACTCATATGCCTCTACCTTTTTTGCAATACAGGGACCTATAAATACTACAAATGAGTCCTCTCCATATTTGCTTTTTAATACTTTTCCGTGGGCAATCATAGGAGACACTACAGGCATCATATATTCTATTAGTTCAGGATAGTATTTTTCAATTAGAAAATTTGAAGAAGGGCATGCCGTTGTTATAATATTCTTAAGCTTGTTATTTTCAAGCTCTTTACTGTATAAAGCTGCAACAATATCTGCCCCTACAGCAGTTTCTTCTACATAGGAAAAACCCAGTTTTTTTAAAGCACCTACCATTTGCTCTCCATTTGCAATTGAAAAGGTTCCTATGAAAGAAGGAGCCAGTGTGGCAATGACTTTGAGATTACTTTTAATTGCTTTTTTTACACTTTCAATGTCACTATGTACCTTTCTCGCGTTCTGAGGACAAGTAATGAAACACTGTCCACAAGCTATGCAGCGTTCTTCAACAATAATCGCCTGGTCGTTTTTAAATTTTATTGCTTTTACTGGGCAAACCCTTAAGCACTTATAGCAATGTTTGCAATTTGCCTTGTTAAAGTTTAGTAGCTCCACTGTTAGGCCTCCTTTAATACATTGGCCTTAAAGAAATCTATTATGTTATCTTCATTAACGGAGCTAATTGGACCATCATCAATTTTTACAGACACTGCTTTTGTGCATTGACCTAAGCAAAATGCTGCCTTAACAACTACTTTGTCATCTAATCCATATTCTTTGATCAAATCTTCAAATTTGCTGATAATATTATAGGAACCTTTTAAATGACAAGCACTTCCAACACATACATTTATGACCATGGTTAAAACCTCCTTATTAAAGTTGTCATATAGAGTATACTATATTGTTATAAAAATATCAATATTTCAGATTAAAATATAAATACACATGTGTGCCAGTTAAATATCCATAGATAATTCTGAATAGTAAAGTAAATGAATGAAAAGCTATAACAGGGATAATGGGAATAACTTACTATAGAAATAGTATAAACAATTAAGATAATCAATGTCAAATGTTTGACAAATTTTCAACATTAGTACTACTACGAAATGCATAATAAAGCATAATAATCTTATAAATCTGCAAAATAATTAAGAGGTGGTGAAAATATGCTAAGGGTCCAAAGATATGTAAACGAAATAGACAACATAATAAATAAGACCAAGGTATACGGCAGAGAGCTGGGAATAGTAGGAAAATACCTGAAGACAAACATAACAAACAACATACGGAATTACATAGAAATGATATGCGAAAGAAATGAAATAAGCATAGAGGAATTGACAATATTAGTCTATGAGTTCAGCCAATATCTGGACTACGACATGCTGGATGAATACAACAAGTATGGAGTGCCCTCATTGAAGAACACCAAAAAGGTAAGCAAACCGGATATTGATATAGAAAGAGAGGAAAATGACGATGTTATTTCCAGCTTAAGCAATGAATTAAATGAATAGCTTCATCTCCTTGTGATGAAATTAAAAATCCTATTTATCTTTAAAAGATAGATAGGATTTTTGTTGTTAATTGTACTTCAAAATACCCCGTTGACATAACAAAAAATATAGTATAGTATATTATGTAGCGACCGACCGGTCGGTCGGAATCTGACTTAGAATTAGGGGGAGTAATATGCTTTCGAAGTTCAGCGTTAAAAAACCATATACAGTACTTGTTGGAGTAGTATTAATAATCATACTTGGAATAGTATCATTTATGAACCTGCAGACGGATTTAATGCCAAGTATTGATTTGCCCTATGTAGTTGTAATAACAACATATCCGGGAGCAAGCCCTGAAGAAGTGGAGATGGTTGTTACAAAGCCTGTTGAACAGGTATTGGCCACCATCAGCAATATAGAAAATGTAAGCTCCATATCCAGCGAAAACATGTCCATGGTAATACTTGAATTCAACAACAAGGTAAACATGGATTCAGCAATGATAGAAATTGACAGCAGCCTGGATATGATTAAGCCCAATTGGAATGATAGCATAGGTACGCCTATGATAATGAAGCTAAACCCTGATATGTTGCCTGTTATGGTGGCATCTGTAGATGTAGAAGGAATGAATTTATCTGAAATCACAAAGCTTGTTAAGGAAGATGTAATTCCGGAGCTTGAAAGCGTAGAAGGAGTTGCACAGGTAGAAGGAGTCGGGTTAGTAGAGGAAAGCATTGAGGTTTTGATTAACTCAGAAAAAATCGATTCCTTGAATAAAAGGATTCTATCGTCAATAGATGCAGAGCTTTCTGAAGCAGAGGATAAGCTTTTGGAAGCAAAGAAGCAGATTGAAGATGGATTGGCAAAACTGGATTCTGAATACAATACACAGAGTAAAAAGCTGAAAGAGGGAGAAGAGGCCATTAAGGCAGGAAAGGAACAGATTCAATCATTTGAGTCCTCCCTGAAATCAGGAGAAGAAGAGCTCCTCAGGACAAAGGAAGAGCTTGAAAATGCCATGAAAGCTATAGTAGAAAAAGAGGAGGAGCTTATTAAAACAAAGGCTCAGCTGGAAAGCCTGGGAGATAATCTAACTGAAGAGCAAAGAGTATACTTAATGGGAATTAATGAAGGGCTGAAGGAAATTGAAGCAAATAAAGCTGAAACCCAATCTGGCCTGGATATGGTAAACAGTAAAATAGCCCAGCTTAATGGGCAAAAGGCTACCCTTGAAGCTCAAAAGGCGGAAATTGCCCAGCAGGAAAAGCAGATTGAGGAAGGGAAGGCTGCTTTAGAGGCTCAAATAGCAAAGGCAAGGGAAGAATTATTAGCAGGCCAGGCAGAATTAGATAAGCAGATGGCTGAATTTGAAAAGGCCAGAGAAGAAGCATACAAGAAGGCCTCCCTGGACGGAGTTATTACTGAAGAGATGATTTCAGGAATTCTAACAGCCCAGAACTTTTCAATGCCAGCAGGATATGTTTCTGAAGGCGATACCGATTATATAGTAAAAGTAGGGGATAAGATTAAGGACATTGAAGAGTTAAAGGAACTGCTGCTCTTTGATACAGGTACGGAGGTTGTAGGAAAGATATATCTAAAGGATGTTGCCGATATAGAATACAAGGACAATTCAAAGGAAACTTATGCCAAGGTAAACGGCAACGATGCAGTAATACTTACAATGCAAAAGCAGAGCAACTTCTCAACAGCAGAAGTATCAGACAGCATAGGTGAGAAAATAGAGGAAATTACAAAAGAGCATGAAGGCTTGACCATAACCCCTCTAATGGATCAGGGTATGTATATAGACATAGTTATTGATTCCATACTGAATAATCTGGTATATGGTGGAATTCTGGCTGTACTGGTACTTATAATATTCCTAAGGGACGTAAAGCCAACGCTGATTATAGCCATATCCATACCTATAAGCATAGTTTTTGCCATAGCAATGATGTACTTTACAGGGGTTACTATAAACATTATTTCCCTTGCAGGGCTTGCACTGGGAGTAGGAATGCTGGTAGATAACTCAATAGTTGTAATTGAAAATATATATCGCTTAAGAGACGAAGGAATGTCAGCAGTAGAAGCATCAATCCATGGAGCAAGGGAAATTGCAGGAGCATTGTTAGGCTCTACGCTGACAACAGCAGTAGTATTTCTGCCCATTGTGTTCACCAAAGGCATTTCAAGGCAGCTCTTTACTGATATGGGTCTTACAATTGCCTACTCGCTGTTTGCCAGCCTTATAGTTGCCCTGACTGTAGTACCTGCAATAACATCAAATATACTGGAAAGAACGAAGAAGAAGGAGCGTAATCTGTTTAACAGATTTCTCAATAGTTACGAGAGAGCCTTGAGATGGTGCCTGAAGTATAAAGCTGTACCAATTATATTCGTAGTTGTAATGCTTGGAATAAGCGCATACTTTGCATATGCAATGGGTTCATCCTTTATACCTGAAATGGATAGCCCTCAAATGTCTGTTACAATAGAACTGCCTGAAGATAGTTCAGAGGACATCTATTCCATAACCGATACAGTAATGGAAAGGATTATGGATATAGATGGAATACAAACTGTAGGAGCTTTCCAGGGTGGAGCCATGATAGGGTTTATGTCAGGAAACTCAGATGATAACTCTATGTCCCTGTATATAATACTGGAAGATGAAGCTGTAGGAAATAACAGGGAAATTGAAAGGCAAATAGTGAAGGCAACAGAAGACCTTAACTGTAAAGTTAGGGTAAACACTTCAGCCATGGATATGACTTCCTTAATTGGCTCAGGAATAGAGGTTATCATAAAGGGCAGGGAAACTGATACATTAAGGCAGATTGCCAAAGATATTGCTAAGATGCTGGAGGATATAGAAGGCACAGTAGATGTTTCCGATGGAATAGATAAGGAAGCCATGGAGATGAGGATTACAGTTGATAAGGAAAAGGCAATGGAAAAGGGATTAACTGTTGCTCAAGTATTTGCAGACATAAACAGCAAGCTGTCTAAAGGAAAGACTTCCACTACATTAACTGTAAATAATGAGGACTTCCCTGTAATTGTAGTAGACGGAGAAAAGCAGAGCATAGAAAGAAAAGACCTGGAGGATTTGACTATAAAAGCAAATATCAATGGGGAAGAGAATACAGTAAACCTTAGGGATATTGCAGAGATAACAGAAGGTTATGGGCTGGCGTCCATCAGAAGGGATTCACAGGAAAGGTATATAGCCATTTCAGCCAATATTGACAAGGACCACAATATAGGTCTTGTAAGCAGGGAATTTGAAAGGAAGCTGGAAAGCTACAATTTGCCAGATGGATATAAAATTGAGTTCTCAGGTGAAAACAAGATAATCAAGGAATCCCTGACTGATTTAACCTACATGCTGTTGCTGGCCATAGCATTTATATACTTAATAATGGTAGCAGAGTTTCAATCCCTGTTATCGCCATTTATAGTAATGTTTACCATTCCTCTTGCCTTTACCGGAGGGCTTTTGGCATTGGCTGCTACAGGATATGATTTAAGCATTATATCAATGCTTGGATTCCTTGTATTAAGCGGAGTAGTTGTAAACAATGGAATTGTGTTTATCGACTATGTAAATCAGCTTAGGGATTCAGGACTGAGCAAGAAGGAAGCACTGGTTAAGGCAGGAAAGACAAGAATGAGGCCAATACTCATGACAGCCATAACAACAATACTGGGACTGTCAACACTTTCCCTTGGAGTGGGAATGGGAGCAGAAATGCTGCAGCCTTTGGCAATTGCAGCAATGGGAGGATTAACCTATTCCACAGTATTGACACTGTTCTTCATACCGGTAATGTATGATTTGCTCCATAAGGATAGATGGCGTAGGTCCATAGATAAAGGTGATGAGCATAATGGAGAATAACAACTATACTGATAAGGAAATAGCCATATTCAACGGCGTTATAGACCTCATTAGAAGGGGAGCAAATGTTTATTCCGTTACAGTTTCAGAAATTGCTCAAGCATCAGGAGTTGGAAAGGGAACAATATACGAATATTTCAGCACAAAGGAAGAGGTAATATCAAAATCAATTCTATATAACATAGAACAGGAAATGGATTATGCCATAAGAAGAATAGAATCAAAGCTTGACTTTAAAAGCAGATACTATGAGGCTTTAAAAATAATTGTGGAGAACTTTGATAACAAGTCCTCCACAATTAACCTCCTCCTGTCTACAGGAGGTATTAGCCAGCTATATGAGTATATTATTGATGAAGAGGACCTTATACCTTCATACATTCAGAGGATAGAAGGAATTATAGATAATCTTCTGCAAATGGGCTATGAGGAAGGGATTATTTCCTCAGAAGAAGACCAGTACTATAAGAGAATGGTTATGACAAGCTCAATAGCTGGATTTCTAAGCTATATAAACAACAGGGAACGCTATGCGAATATTGATACGGCAAAAGCCATGGACATGTGCTACAAAATGGTAATTAAATCCTTGAATTAAAAGTGAATTTTTACCTGAAAAATTTCAAAAAAGGTGTTTACATTTTTCACACTTATGGTATATTATATTAATAAATTAATTCCTACTAAAATGCTATGAAATGGTAAAGTAAAATATATGAAGTATCCCAGAGAGGATTCCAACTGGTGAGAGGAATCTATACGGAGTATATTTGAAGTGCACCATTGAGCATTTTGGTCGAAATTACAGTAGACCAATACGGCAGCTCCCGTTACAGAGCTAGAGTATGTAAGTACTCGAACAAGATGGGATTTTTTGTCCCAAGCAGAGTGGAACCGCGAAAGATAACCTTTTGCCTCTGTATTTATTACAGTGGCAAAAGGTTTTTTATTATCACTAAGCATAATAATATCAAATATAATAGAAATAATAAAAAATGGAGGGAATGTGTATGAAATACAATAGCATTCATGAAACCATAGGAAAAACACCAATTGTAAAGCTAAACAGCATAGTGGATGAAAACATGGCAGATGTATACGTAAAGGTTGAGTTCTTCAATCCTGCAGGAAGTGTAAAGGATAGGCCAGCATTATACATGATAATGGACGCCCTGGAAAGAGGACAGCTTAATACAGGAGGTACGATTATTGAGCCAACAAGCGGGAATACAGGCATTGCTTTAGCCATGATAGGGGCTTCAATGGGCATAAAGGTAAAGATAGTAATGCCTGAAACCATGTCAATAGAGAGAAGAAAGCTTATGAAGGCCTTTGGTGCAGATTTGATTCTTACAGAAGGAGCACTTGGCATGAAGGGTGCAGTAGACAAGGCAAAGAAGCTGGCAGAAGAATACGGGTACTTTATGCCTAACCAGTTTGAAAACCCTGCCAACGTCAAGGCACATTACGAAACTACAGCAGTGGAAATATTAAATGATATGGGAAGCGTAGATGCCTTTGTGGCAGGCGTAGGTACCGGAGGTACCATATCGGGAGTTGGAAAGAGGCTGAAGGAAGTAAATGAAAACACTCTGGTTGTTGCAGTGGAGCCTAAAAAATCTCCTCTCCTTTCAGAAGGAAAGGCAAGCAGCCATGGAATACAGGGTATAGGTGCCAACTTCATACCAGGCATTTTAAACAGGGATATATTAGACAGGATAATAACAGTGGAAGATGAAAATGCCATGGAAACTTCAAGGCTTTTAGGGGCAAGGGAAGGCATATTCTGCGGAATATCCTCAGGTGCCAATGTATATGCAGCACTGAAAATAGCAAAAGAGGTTGGCCCTGGTAAAAAGGTTTTAACAGTCCTTCCTGATACGGGAGAAAGATATCTGTCCACAGCACTGTTTAGAGAAGAGTGATACCATGATCAGGATGATATTGGAAGAGGCAAGGAATATACTGGAAAAGGACCCTGCTGCAAAAAATATTATGGAAGTCCTGCTTTGCTACCCAAGCTTAAAGGCAATAATATACCACAGAATAAGTCATAGGCTGTATAAAAAGGGAAGGTTTGTCCTGGCAAGGATTATATCCCAGCATGCAAGGAGGGTAACAGGAATTGAAATTCACCCTGGTGCCAAAATTGGCAGGAGGTTGTTCATAGACCATGGTATGGGAGTGGTAATAGGAGAAACTGCAGAAGTTGGAGATGATGTTACCATATACCATGGGGTAACCTTAGGGGGAATTGGAGGGGACCCAAAGGCTAAAAGGCATCCTACAGTGGAAGATAATGTAATGATAGGTGCCGGAGCAAAGATACTGGGCCCTGTTACCATAGGAAGAGGTGCAAAAGTAGGAGCAAATGCAGTAGTGCTTGATAATATACCTCCCTATGCAACTGCTGTTGGAGTGCCAGCCAGGGTAGTAAGGATAAATAGAGGCCAATATTTAATGTATGTCATCTAAAATCAGGTTGACTTTTGCTTATAATCGTATATAATGTAAAAAAAGGCCAATAAAAAGCGTTGACCAAGAATAGTAGGCATAATAAAGGTCTATAGCGAGTCAGGGACGGTGGAAGCCTGATGATACTGTTATGCTGAATGGGCTTGGGAGCTTATATCTGAACTTAAAGTAGGATATTAGGGATAATCCCCCTTAGAGGATTAGAGCGGGCATATTGCCAATAAGAGTGGTACCACGGAAGCAACCCTTTCGTCTCTGTTTAGAGGCGAAAGGGTTTTTAGTGCAAAGGGGACGGTTCTTTTGTCTTATTTGTCTTGTTTAGCCTGAGTTTTTATCAAAAATTATAATATATAGAGTAAAGGGAGGTATTGCATGGAAGAAAGAAAAGTTGTATTCAGTGGCGTACAGCCATCGGGAAGCTTAACCATTGGAAACTATATAGGAGCAATAAGGAACTGGATTTCCCTTCAGGATGAATATGATTGCTTTTATTCCATAGTGGATTTGCATTCAATAACCGTACCTCAGGAACCAAAGAACCTAAGGAAGAATACATTGGAGCTTTTGGCAGTATATCTGGCCTGCGGGCTGGATCCGGAGAAATGTACCATATTCATTCAATCCCATGTGCCTGCCCACGCAGAGCTCTGCTGGGTACTTAACACCATGAGCTACATGGGGCAGCTTGGCAGAATGACCCAGTACAAGGAAAAGTCCCAGAAAGTCGGGGAAAATGTAAATGCAGGATTATTCACCTATCCGGTGCTCATGGCAGCAGATATATTGCTGTATCAGACGGATCTTGTGCCTGTAGGGGAGGACCAGAAGCAGCATCTGGAACTTGCCAGGGACCTGGCTGAAAGGTTCAACAACAAATACAGCCCCACATTTAAAATACCGGAGCCATTAATCAAAAAAGAAGGCGCAAGGATTATGAGCCTTCAGAATCCTGAAAAGAAAATGTCCAAATCAGATGAAAACGAAAACGCATATATACTGATTCTTGATAGTCCCGATGCCATAAGAAGAAAGATAAGAAGAGCAGTAACAGACTTAAAAGGGCAAGTAAAATACAGTGATGAGCAGCCAGGAATTAAGAATCTGATTGAAATATACTCTGCCTTCAGCGGGGATTCCATAGAGGATATTGAGAAGAGGTACGAAGGAAAAGGGTATAGCCAGTTTAAGGAGGACCTGGCAGAAGTGGTGGTTAGTGGCCTTGCTCCAATACAGGAAAAATACAACTACTATATGAAAAACAAGGACTATCTGGAAAGCGTATATAAAAAGGGAGCAGAAAGGGCAAACTATGTTTCCAACAAGACCTTGAGGAAGGTATACAGGAAGGTTGGATTTATAGAAAGATAGAAATAAAACAAAGACACAGGGCTTGTCCCTGTGTCAATGATTAAAATACTTTTCTAAAAAACTCTTCTTCCATAGGAGAAGTGCTTTCTATAGTAATCTGAATTAAGGTCTGATATTATTACACCCTTGCTAGAAGTGCTTGCATGGATGAACTTGTTGTTTCCCAGGTATATGCCCGTGTGGCTTGGGCCTTTTCTGTAAGTGTTGCTGAATATGAGCAAATCGCCAATCTGAAGCTCATCTCTGCCAACCTTTGTGCCTACAGTTGCCTGATCAGATGAAGAGCGTGGCAGCTCAATTCCAAATTTTCCATATATGAATTTGGTAAACCCTGAACAGTCAAAGGCATTAGGTCCGCTGCCTCCATATTGGTATTTGCAGCCCAGATACTCCCTGGCAGCTTTAGCAATGCTCTCACCAATGCTGTTTATAAAGGAGCCGCTTCTTGATGACTGCATTAATATGGTACTGTCTGTAACATCCTTTAGAGCAAGATTAAGCGTTCTGAATGTTTCAGGGCCTGCAATTCCATCCACTTTAAGCCCGTATTCCCTTTGAAAGTTTATTACAGCCTCCTTGGTCATGGACCCGTAATAGTCTGTACACTCATCTATAACCAGAAATCCTAGTACCTTAAGTCTTTCCTGTAATTTCCTGACGTCCTCTCCACGCATTCCCTTTTTGAGAGGGCGGCTATATGTTAAAGGTTCATATTTGGACACAATTTCTACAAGTGCTTTATATGTTTCAGGCCCAAAGGAACCATCTGCATTTAGTCCATTATCTTCCTGAAATTTAACCAAAGCATTGTGAGTTTCCTCACCAAAATATGTACTGGTTTCTTCCATCTCCAGGTATCCTAAGTCAATAAGATATTGCTGGAGTGTCTTAACATCCTCATGTTCCACACCCATAACAAGGACAGTATCTCCCAGTTCGGCTTGTACAAAAGCAGGGCTAAATAAAATTGCTCCGGCAATTGTCATAACGCACACATTTCTTTTTATGGTGTTCTTTTTCGGCATATTAACATCCCCTTTGAGTCTAGTTAACCTTTATAATAGTATATAATAAAACTGTGAATAAGAAAAGTGGAAAATGTAACTAATTTGTAACTATTTTTATAAAATTCTTTACATTCAGGGAGAAGCCTTGCTTCTCCCCATGGGCTAGTCAAGGTTTACATTTTTCATGGCTTTCTCAGCAAAGCTTGTATTTACTATAGCGCTGTAATCTGCCCTTTTATCCAGTTCTCCTGCCAGTTCCATGATTTCCATAAGCCTGTTTAATCCTTCTTCGGTAATTACCAGGTCAGGCTTCCAGCTGTCCTGTTTCCTGTATCTTTCAATGAGTGAAATAAGTACGTCATCATCAGTATCAGGGAAATACGGCTTAACTACCTCTGCTATTTCCTCCAGACTGTGATTCTGTACCCACAGCATGCCTTTATACAGTGCATTTGTAAAGGATTGAATAAGCTCAGGGTCCTTTTCTATTGTGCTCTTTAGGGCTGAGTAGCATGTATATGGTATATATCCTGCCTCCTCACCTATGGATGCAACAACATATCCCTGTCCCTGTTTTTCTAGGCTGGATGCCACAGGTTCAAATAATGCTACATAATCCCCTTCGCCTCCAACAAATGCTCCTGCAAGCACATCAAACTGTACATCCGTCCTCAGGTTTACATCCACTCCAGGGGTTAATCCATGGCTTTTGACAACATACTCCAATGTCATGTAAGGTATTCCGCCCTTCCTTCCTCCAAGGACTTCCTTGCCTTTCAGTTTATCCCAGGTAAAATCGGGGTCTGGCTCTCTTGCTACAAGGAAGGATCCGTCCCTTTGGGTAAGCTGGGCAAATATAATGGAATGGTTTTCCTTGCCTTCATTGTATACGTATATGGTAGCTTCCGGTCCCATGAATCCTATGTCCGCATCTCCGCTTAGCAAGGCAGCCATAACCTTATCAGCGCCTTTTCCGTCCACAAGTTCAATTTCCAATCCTTCCTCTTCAAAGAAGCCCAAGCCCAAGGCTACATACTGGGGAGTGTAGAAAAGGGAGTGAGTAACTTCAAACAGGGTAACCTTTTTCAGCTGGCTCTTTGGCTGACAAGCCGTTAACACCAAAGCAACTCCCATAACAATCAACAAAAATATGGAAATTGTTTTAAAAACCTTTGACATCTTATCCCCCCTATAATATTATAAAAATAATGGTGGTTCTCTAAGATATATTATTCTTAAGATGGTTTTTTGGTTACAATATATATAAAATATTGGAAAGAGGGTTATATGTGACTATTCCTAATATATTGACTATTATCAGAATCATTTTGGTTCCATTATATTTGTTCGTGTTCTATACTTTAGAAGAGAACAGAATTCTATATTCTGGAATAATATACATATTAGCAGGTCTGACAGACATGCTGGATGGCCGTATAGCAAGAAAGTACGGCATGGTATCAAAGCTGGGGGCAGCATTGGATCCACTGGCAGATAAGCTTATGACCTTTGCAGTGCTCATTAGCTTTACTTCTGCACAGCTGATATCTCCGTGGGTTTTATTAATCATAGGAATAAAAGAGATACTCATGATACTGGGAGGTTTCATCATCTATTTGTTCAAGGAAAAGAGGGTGCTCCCATCAAACAAGTACGGCAAAATAGCCACAGCTTCATTTTATGCTGCAATACTGTCCATAGTATTCAAAATTCCATCTGCAACACTTGTTAATCTGCTTATACTTACAACGGTAACATTAAACCTGCTGGCATTTTTAAACTATTTCAAGATATTCATGTCCAAGGACAGGGACAGCGATTATATGAGATAGTATTGACAGCTGGAAAAATTGACTATATAATTATGAGTAATAATTTCATATGCTGCAATGACGAAGAGGAGTAGGTAAATACCCTATACAGAGAGGGAAATCCGTAGGCTGAAAGGTTTCCCATAGGCAATGTTTACTGAAGGTAGCTTCGGAGCATTTAGCTGAAAATAAAGTAGGCTAATACGGTTATACCGTTATAATTATCAAGTGCCATAGCTAGCTATGGAATTAAGGTGGTACCGCGGATGTCCCTTCGCCCTTTATCAAGGAGCGAAGGGTTTTTTATATACTGTTTGACTACAAATGCAAATATTTCAATATAAGGAGGATAACAATGCTGGAGAATCTATCTAAAACCTATAACCCAAAGGACTTCGAAGACAGAATCTACAAATACTGGAAGGACAACGGCTATTTTAAGGCAGAGGTAAATGAGGAGAAAAAGCCCTATACCATAATGATGCCACCTCCAAATGTAACAGGAAACCTTCACATGGGGCATGCTTTAAACAATACAATTCAGGATATACTCATAAGGTGGAAGCGCATGGAAGGCTATGAAGCCCTGTGGCAGCCTGGAACAGACCATGCCAGCATTTCCACTGAAGCCAAGGTAGTTGAAAAGATAAAGAAGGAAGGAAAATCCAAGGAGCAATTAGGCCGAGAAGGATTCCTGAAGGAAGCCTGGGAATGGACCAGAAAATACGGCGGAAACATAAACAACCAGCTGATGAAGCTTGGAGTTTCCTGCGACTGGGACAGGGAAAGATTTACACTGGATGAAGGATTGAGCAAAGCAGTTGAAGAGGTATTCATAAGGCTATACGAAAAGGGATTGATATACAGAGGAGACAGAATAATAAACTGGTGCCCAAGCTGCAGAACAGCCATATCTGATGCTGAAGTAGAGCATGAGGATACAGAAGGCCACCTCTGGTATATAAGGTATCCTATAAAGGGCGAATCAGGCCACATAGTAATAGCCACCACAAGACCTGAGACAATGCTGGGTGATTTGGCCATAGCAGTAAATCCTGAAGATGAAAGGTACAGGGGCTTCATAGGGAAAACTGCCATACTGCCACTTATGAACAGGGAAATTCCGATAATAGCAGATGAATACGTAGAGATGGAGTTTGGAACAGGAGCAGTAAAGATAACACCTTCCCATGACCCCAATGACTTTGAAGTAGGGGAAAGGCACGGACTTGGGCAGTGCGTAATAATGAATGGAGATGGAACCATAAATGAAAATGGCGGAATATACAATGGACTGGATAGATACGAAGCCAGAAGGAGAATAGTAGAGGACCTGAAGGAGCAGGGGTATCTGGTTGAAGTTAAGAAGCACAATCATAGCGTTGGGCACTGCGAAAGGTGTAAAACAACAGTAGAGCCCCTAATATCAAAGCAGTGGTTTGTAAAGATGGAGCCACTGGCAAAACCTGCTCTGGATGTCTATAAGGAAGGCAAGTTGAGATTTATACCCGATAGATTTGGAAAAATATACACCCACTGGCTTGAAAACATAAAGGACTGGTGTATATCTAGGCAGCTTTGGTGGGGACACAGGCTTCCTGTTTACTACTGTGAAGACTGTGGAGAAGTAATGGTTGCAAGGAAGAAGCCTGAAAAGTGTACAAAATGCAGCAGCACCAACATATATCAGGACCCTGATACCCTGGATACCTGGTTTTCATCAGCATTATGGCCTTTTTCAACATTAGGATGGCCTGAGGATACAAAGGAGCTTAAATACTTCTTCCCAACAGACGTTTTGGTAACAGGCTACGACATCATATTTTTCTGGGTAGTTAGAATGGTGTTTTCAAGCTTGGAGCAGATGGGAGAGGTACCATTTAAAGATGTATTCATAACAGGGCTTGTAAGAGACTCATTGGGAAGAAAGATGAGCAAGTCCCTTGGAAACGGCATAGACCCCCTTGATATAATAGATGAATACGGAGCAGATGCATTGAGATTTACGCTGGTTACCGGAAACACTCCTGGAAATGACATGCGCTTTTACATGGAAAGGGTAGAGGCCAACAGAAACTTTGCAAACAAGCTTTGGAATGCAACTAGATTTGTCCTCATGAATCTGGATGAAAAAATAGCATTAGATAAAATTGAGAAGAGCATGTTAGAAGAAGAGGACAAATGGATAATATCAAGAATAAACACCGTTATAAGGGAAGTAACAAATGCTCTGGGAAGATATGAAATAGGAATTGCAGCACAGAAGATATACGACTTCATTTGGGATGAGTACTGCGACTGGTATATAGAAATGGTTAAGCCAAGGCTGTATGGAGAAAACAGGGAAAGCAAGGAAACGGCACAGAAGGTGCTGTTAAGGGTACTTGAAAACATACTGAAGCTTCTCCATCCATTTATGCCATTTATAACCGAGGAAATATGGCAGCACCTGCCTGAAAGGAAAAAGCCCCTTATTGTAAGCGACTGGCCAAAATTTAATGAGGAAAATGAAGACCAGGATGCTGAAAAGAAGATGAGCTTTATAATGAGCGCCATAAAGGGCATAAGAAATGCAAGGCAGGAGATGAACGTAGCACCATCCAGAAAGGCCAATCTGATATTTGTAACAAGGGAAGAGGACATAAAGGACATAATAGAATACGGAAGAAGATATTTCATAAACCTTGCCAGCGCAGACAACATAACAATTCAGGACAATAAGGAATCCCTTGGAGAAAACAACCTGTCAGTTGTATTAGACAGATGCGAGATATTCATTCCATTAAAGGACATAATAGACATAGACAAGGAAATTGAAAGGCTTGAGAAGGAAAAGGAAAAGCTGGAAGGAGAACTGAAGAGGGTTAAAGGAAAGCTTTCCAACGAAGGATTTGTAAGCAAGGCTCCAAGGGAAGTAGTGGAAAAGGAAAAAGAAAAGCTTGAAAAATATGAGAACATGATGGAAAAGGTACTGCAGAGGTTAAACAGCTTAAAGAACAGCTAATACAGGGTGGCTTTGCCACCCTGAATCTAAGGGAATCGAGGGAGTATTATGGACTATCAGGAGGCTTTAAACTATATAAACGACAAGAATAAGTTTGGTTCAAGGCTGGGGTTGGAAAGAATAGAAAGGCTTCTGGAGCTGTTGGGGAACCCCCATATGGACTTAAAATGCATCCATATTGCAGGCACCAACGGAAAAGGCTCAACAGCATCCTACATAGCAACTGTATTGAAGGAAGCAGGATATAAGACAGGGCTTTTCACATCCCCTTATCTGGAGAGATTCAATGAGAGGATATCCATCAACGGGGAGGATATTCCCGATGAAAGGCTTGCAGAAATAACCGAAAGGGTCAAAAACAGCATAGATATAATGCTTGAGGAAGGATATACACATCCTACCACCTTTGAAATAGTAACAGCTATCGGATTTGTGTATTTCAGAGAGGAAAATACAGACTATGTGGTGCTGGAAGTAGGCCTTGGAGGAAGGCTTGATTCCACCAACGTCATAAGGGAATCCCTTATTTCAGTAATTACCACTATAGACTATGACCACATGGATGTGCTGGGAGACACCTTGGCAAAGATTGCCTATGAAAAGGCAGGCATCATAAAGGACAACGGGCTTGTGTTAACCTACCCCCAGGCTGAGGAAGCCCTTAATACCATAAGGGAAGTAGCAGAAAAAAGAGGGGCAACCCTTGAAGTATGCCCTATGGAAAATGTGGAAATACTAAGGCTAGATGAATCAGGAGGTGCATTTAACTACAGGTACAATGGAAAATACTATGATAATTTGGAAATAAGCCTCATAGGAAAGCACCAGGTATTTAACGCCACATTGGCCCTTACAGCGCTTGTTATGCTTAAAGATAGGGGAATGGTTGACATTTCGGAGGAAGCCTTAAGAAGAGGGCTCAAAAATACAAAATGGCCTGGAAGGCTTGAAGTATTCAAGAGAAACCCCCTTTTCATAATAGATGGGGCACATAACATTCAGGGCATAAGGGTATTGCGTGAAAATATTGATAGGTTTAACTACAGAAGGCTGATACTGGGAATAGGAATACTAAAGGACAAGGAAGTTGAGCCCATGGTGAGGGCACTGGTAGATAAGGCAGATGAGGTGGTAGTGACGGAAGCTAATATATACAGGAAAATGGATGCAGAAGACCTGGAAAGGATAATAAAAAGGTATAACACCCATACCCATGTGAGAAAATCCTTAAGGGAAGCAGTTTCAAAAGCCTATGAACTGGCAGATGGAGAGGATCTGATTCTGTTTACCGGTTCCCTTTATCTAATAGGGGACATCAGAAAAATGGTCCTTGGAAACAATTAGTTATATATGTCCCTTCCATAGAATATAAATTACTATAAGTTCTATGGGGGGTTTTTTTATGAATATAATTGGTACTTTTACAGACGATGAATTGCTGGAATTAACCCTCAGGAAGATGGAAAGGCTGAGAACGCTGTCTGAAAGCTGCGATTTGGACAGCATAAGAAAAGCAAAATCCCAGGTTCATATACTTATCAGGGAAGTGAAAAGAAGAAACATAAAAGCTGATGAAAAATTTATTGCTGGCAAATTGTTAAAGGAATATTAAATAGATGATGGTATCACCGAAATCCGCTATTAAGCATAGATTGACTTATATAGTGGATGGAGGTGACATATTGAATAGTCAAAAAGTAGTAGTTGCAAATACAAGAGATGATTCCCTTACATTTATAGACCTTTTAGGGGCAGAAACTGAAATCATGGACCTTAAGGAATCAATACTTTATAGTGGCAACAGGAACATGCAGAATATATACCTTGGCCCCTATGAGCTTGAAGGTGACAGCAGAGGAAACCTGTACTGTACAAATGTATTTGACAATTCAATTTTAAAGATTGACCTGAAAGAAAAAAAGGTTAAAGACATATTAGCCGTAGGGAAAAACCCCACCTGTATAAAATGCTTTGAAAACAGCCTTTTCATTGTCAATAGCGATTCCAATTCAGTGTCGGTAATAGACACAGTAGCTTTTACTCTTGCGGAAAACATACAGGTTGGAGGAAAGCCCGTAGATATTGAAATTGATGAGAAGTCGAAGAAGATATACATTGCCAGCTATTATGGGCAGAGCATTGAAATCATAGATTTAATAAGCCATGATAAGACATCAATAAAAATAAAAAATAATCCTGTTAAAATGATACTAAAAGACAGCCTCCTTTTTGTGCTGACACATATTAACAATGGCGTAACGGATATCAGCAATCTATCCATAATAGATTTAACGCGCAATATGGAGATAAACATTGGCAACTTCAAGGGCATATTCAATGATATGATGATAATCAGAGGGCGAGAGATAGTGTTTGTCACCAATATGGACAATGGCTATCTCTACAGGATGGATATAGAAAGCAGGGATTTATCAAGCAAAACCTACCTTTCAGGGATGCCAAACAAGCTGGGCTGGGATGGAGAGGATATGCTGTTTATTACAAACACCTCCAACAACGTTCTTACCTTATTTGATATTAAGCAAAACAGGATTGTTGATAATATCAAGGTTGGAAAAGAGCCAAATGGAATATTTGTGCTAAAATGAGGTTATATCGTCATCAAACAGAATATTCAGCAGATTCTTATATATGTACTCAGTCTTATCCTTCCATACCTGGCATATCTTTTCAGCCTGCTTCTTTGAAGGTACGCTTAAATAAAGGCTTAACAGAGTTTCGGCATTTTCAATCAGCTTAAGGTTAACAGTATATTCATTGTTGGATTTTTTATAATAATCTCCTACAATATGGGTAGATTTATTTTTTTTCTCAGCATCCTTTGAAAACAATTTCAATATCTGCTTCCTTATATCATCGGGAATTCTTTTTTCAAAATATGTTAGTGCAGTTTTGCCCTTTTCCAGAAGATTATACACCTTCCTATCCTTATGGCCCTTGTATTCTATAAATCCGGAAGTTACAAGCTCAGACAGGTACTGCTGAACCATAAAGTAATTCATATAGTTATGCTTCAAAACCAGCTCAGTAATTTCATTGTTGCTTAGCGAGTTGTCAGATTTATCTATAATGTACAATAAGAGCAGCTTATTCTGTGCAAGATCCTCAGTATTTTCAAAAAACATATATGACACCCCTTTGGATTAATTATAAAAATGAATAGATTTGCGCAAATAATCCAATAGTTAAATTATATCATATAGTATAACACAAATCACGGTTTCTTTTGAAACCGTGATTTAATAAATTGCAAAAGTTTATTGACATTATCGCTTTATAGTGATAATACACTCTTAAAGCATGAAACATGTTACATAGTAACATACTAATTTTTTATTGATATATATGTAACATGTTACACATAGTTAATATTATGTCATAAAAAGGGGAGTATATTATGTCCAATATTAGAGATATAGCAGAAAGAGCAGGAGTCAGTATTGCCACAGTATCCAGGTATTTAAATGGTACAGGCTATGTAAGCGAAAAGACCAAAAAGAGAATACAGCAGGAAATTGAAAAGGCAGGATATACTCCGAATGCATTAGCAAGGGCAATATTTACAAAAAACTCAAGAACCATAGCCCTGATGATTCCAAATATTACTAACCCCTTTTTTAATCAGATGGCAACAGTAATAGAGGATTACACTAACAAAATGGGATATTCCTTGTTTTTATGCAATACAGAAGATAACAGGGAAAAGGAGCTGGAATGCCTGGAGGTATTGAAAAGCTACAGGGTGTCAGGCATAATTGCTTCCAGAAGCCAGTGCAAGGAGGAATATGAAGGCATAAAGATCCCTGTAATATCCTTCGAAAATCACATATCCCCCTCTGTCATTACAGTATCCTCAGATAACTACAATGGAGGAAGAATAGCCTTCAACCATCTGTATGACACAGGCTGCAGAAAAATACTCCACATAAAGGGCCCCCATAACTTTGAAGCTACAGAATTGAGGTGCAAGGGATTTGTAGATGCAGCTTATGAAAAGGGAGTTAATGTAGATGTGGTGGAATTTGAAACTGACTTTCAGGTACAGATACTGGAAGAATATCTGGAAAGAATAAAAAACATTGAAAAATATGATGGAATATTCGTGTTCAACGATATAGCAGCTGCTGTAACGCTAAAGTATTTAAAGGGCAAAGGAGTTAAGGTTCCTGAAGAGGTTCAGCTGATAGGATTTGACGATAGTTTTATTGGAGAGCTTCTATACCCTGCACTGACAACTATACGCCAGCCCATAAAGGAAATAGGAACTCTTCTGATAGAGCTTTTAATAAAGCAGATAAATGGAGAAAAGGTAGAAGTCAGGGATTATCTGATTAAGACGGAATTGATCAAAAGAGAAAGCACATTATAGCCAGGAATAGGTTTTCACAAGAAAGGAGGGTTTAACATGAGTGATGTAAAATTAACAATTAGAAATATCAGCAAGGCATTTCCCGGGGTACAGGCACTGAACAATGTAAGCTTTGAAGTAAAAAGAGGAGTTGTACATGCCATATGCGGTGAAAATGGAGCAGGAAAATCCACGCTGATGAAAATAATCAATGGGATATATAAACCGGATTCCGGAGAGATACTTATTGATGGAAAGCCTGTCAATATCAACTCTCCTATACATGCAAGGAAACTGGGAATTGCAATGATACATCAGGAGTTAAACTATATGCCTGAAATGACAGTTGAGGAAAGCTTTTTCGTAGGCAACTGGCCAAAGGACAGATATGGAAAAGTTAACTGGAAGGAAATAAGGGAAAGGACTTTGGAACTTCTAAGAAATGAGGGCCTTAATTATTCCCCTACTACTAAGCTGAAGGACCTGTCCATATCCGATATTCAGATGCTGGAGATACTAAAGGCTGTATCCTACAATTCACAGATAATAATAATGGATGAGCCTACATCAGCCATTACCCAGAAGGAAGTAGATATACTATTTGGCAAAATAAGAAATCTGAAGGCAAAAGGCGTAAGCATAATATATATATCCCATAAGCTGGATGAGGTATTTGAAATAGCTGATGAGATAACAATTCTGAGGGATGGAGTAATAATAGAAACCAGAAAAAAAGAAAATTACGATATGGAAACAGTTATAGCCCAAATGGTTGGAAGGAAGCTGGAAAACAACTATCCGAAGGAAGAAGTTGAAATAGGGGAAAAAATACTTGAGGTTAAGAACTTTTCAAGCAGTGGAAAATTCCAGGATGTCAGCTTCTACTTGAGAAAGGGAGAAATTATTGGATTTGCAGGACTTATGGGAGCAGGAAGAACAGAAGTAATGAGGGCTCTATTTGGACTGGATCCCTATGATACAGGAGAGATAATAATAGACGGCAAATCTGTAAAGATAAACAGCGTCAAGAACAGCATTGATAACAATATGATAATGATTTCAGAAGACAGAAGAAGATATGGAATCATACCTGTACGTGATATTAAAGAAAACGTATCTCTGTCAAGCCTGAAAAGGTTTATATACAATGGATACCTGCATAAAAGGGAAGAGGTGGAAACTGTAACAGAATACTGCAACAGCATGAATGTAAAGGCGCCTAACCTTGAAACATTGGTTGAAAACCTAAGCGGTGGGAATCAGCAGAAGGTTATTTTGGCAAAATGCATGATGATAGATCCAAAGATACTCATAATGGATGAACCTACCCGTGGAATAGACGTAGGTGCAAAATATGAAATATACAAGCTTATGGTGCGCTTTGCAAGGGAAGGAAAAGGACTTATTATGGTTTCATCAGAACTGCCCGAATTAATTGGAATGTGCGACAGAATCTATGTAATGGCAAAGGGAAAAATTGTTGGTGAATTGCAACGTGGCGAGTTTTCTCAGGAAAGGATAATGAAGCATGCCACTGCTTTAAATATTAATTAGGGGTGACAAAGATGGAAAAAGGTAGGTTAAATGGTTCAATATTCAATACTTTAAGCAAATACAGCATTTATTTGGTATTGGTAGTATTATTTCTTATCAGCTGGATGGCAAATGAAAACTTTATAACACCACAAAACCTGAAAAACGTTGCTAATCAGATTTCTGTAAGTACAATTCTGGCTTTTGGACAGACCATACTGGTTATTGCAGGAATGCTGGACTTATCATCCGGTTCAGTTCTGGCACTAGCTGGAGTTTTATTAGTATCAACTTATGTAAATACAGGTTCTTTAATACTTTCATTTTTAGTTTCAATTATAGTGGCAGTTATATGTAATATCATAAGCGGATTCATGATAACCAAATTCAAGACTCCACCTTTTATAGCCACTTTGGCCATGATGACCATGGCACGTGGAGCAGCACTTTTGTATACAAAGGGTCAAAACATATATCAGATTGGAGATTATGTAGTATTTGGCCAGGGAGAAACCCTTGGAATTCCTAACCCAATAATCATGCTGGTCATTACTTTGGCTATAACTGCATATATTTTGAGGCATACAGTATTTGGGAGGTCAGTATATGCCATTGGAGGAAATGAGGAAGCAGCAAACGCCTCAGGAATTGATGTAAATAAGGTAAAGATGAAAGCCTACATTTTAAACGGCATATTCGTTGGTATTGCAGGAGTAATATTCATGTCCCGTGTAAACGGAGGTATGCCAAATGGAGCTCAGGGCTATGAGTTTAAGGCACTTACTGCTACCGTTATAGGTGGAACAAGCTTTACAGGCGGTGTAGGCAATGCCATAGGTACTGTAGCTGGTGCATTTATAGTAGGATTTTTGGACAACATAATGGTTATGGTTGGAGTTCACTCCTACCTGCAACAAGTAGTAAGAGGTGCAATAATTGCTCTGTCTGTAATCTATGACATCTGGGCTAAGTCCAGGAAGAAAGGCAAAAAAGTTCAAAGTGCATAAAGAATGTAACTCAAATGGATTTAGGTCCATTTGAGTTCACATAGAAAAAATAATGAAATGGAGGTTTTAAAATGAAAAAGGCAGTATCATTATTACTTGTTGTTCTCATGCTAGTCACATTTGTGACTGGATGTTCAAACAACAGCGGCAATGAAGGAAAAAAAGATGGCAAATACAGGATAGCTTTTATTGCCCGCGCACAGGCAGACTCATTTGCAGCTTGGCTGGCAAACTCAGTTATGGAAGAAGCTGCAAAATATGACGACATTACTCTTGATGTATTTGACGGTCAGGCAAACGATGATACTGAAAACGCATTAATCGAATCAGCCATTGCAAATAAATACGACGTAATAATAATCCAGCCAAACAACGGAGAAGCACAAAGACCATATGCTGAAAAAGCAGTTCAAGCAGGAATAATCACTATAACTACAAATGCTCGTATAGCTGGAATTGAAGGCTCATCTTCAGTAGACGCAGACCCATATATGCAAGCTAAGGTAAACTGCGACCTGGCTCTTGAACTGGTTCCAGAAGGTGCCAATGTAGTAGTATTAAATGGGCCTCCAGGAAACTTCCATGCTGATGAAAGACGTAGAGCATGGGAAATTGAATTCTTCCAAAAGAGACCAGATGTAAAGATAGTTGGAGAAGAAATAGCTAACTGGAACAAGGACGAAGCTATGAACTACATGGAAACTTGGGTTCAAGCCAACGACAAGATTGATGCCATCATATCAATGAATGACAACATGGCAGCAGGAGCATTGGAAGTTGTTAAGGATAATCCAAAATACAAGGACATATTGGCATTTGGTGTAGACGGAACAGCTGAAGCATGCTTATTGATTAAGGAAGGATTAATGACTTCTACAAGCCTTCAAAGTGCTTATGACCTTGCAGAAGCACTTCTTGATACAGCCCATAAGCTGTTAACTGGAGAAGAAACAGAAATAAACATTGACATCGATTGTCCATTAATTACCAAGGACAATGTAGATGAATATATAGAAATGCACAGGAGAGCTGGAGCTATACAGTAGGATGAAACTAATAATGGTGCGTGAATTTTATTCGCGCACCAGTTTTTAAAGGAGGGTGTCTTATGAAGAACAAAGCTATATACATGAGTGGAACATACAATATGGTATGGAAGGAGATACCTGTACCAGAAATCAAGGATAACGAAGTACTTGTAAAAATAGAAGCTGTAGGAATATGCGGCTCAGACGTTCACTACTATCAGCATGGGAAATTGAATTCTTCCAAAAGAGACCAGATGTAAAGATAGTTGGAGAAGAAATAGCTAAC
>DUMS01000004.1 GCA_012839745.1 Tissierellia bacterium | reverse complement strand
TCTATATGACCTGCCTAGGGAGGGGTGATGACACACCCTTAACTCTGGGTCATACTTGCCTACCAGAAATGGACTGGCGTTTAATCACCAGAGAATCCCCTGACTTTAGTCATGGGGAGTGTCAACTGGGGGCAGCACTGATGATTATCAGCATATTTATAATGGAGATTGACTTTAAGGGCCTGAAGGAAAGGATACATAAGAACAGGCTGGGTGAAACCCATTGTACGGGAGAAAAAGAATAACAATTGTTTATATTTGAAAAATATGATATTATTATAAAAGAATTTGTAGAATAGGTGTTTATATGTTTGGTTATGTACAGCCCTTGAAGCCAGAGCTTAAAATAAAGGAATATGCATGTTACAGGAGCTATTACTGCGGGGTTTGCAAGGCTCTGGGAAGGTATAATGCCATATCCAGAATGACTATTACCTATGATGCAGCTTTTCTTGCCATTGTCAATTCTTCAGTTATGGAGGATGTGCCACAGGTGCGGCTGGAAAGGTGCATTGTAAATCCATTTAAGCCCAAGCCTGTAATAAGGGACCATAGTGCTACAGACTATGCTGCAGCAGTAAATGCCCTTTTGGCATATTTCAAGCTTATAGACAGCTGGAAGGATGACAGAAATCTTCTGTCATTATTCGGTTCCGGTTTGATTAAACCTGTCATAAGTAAAATCCGAAATGCCTATCCGGATATATATAAAAGCATAGAGGACCATATTAGGAATCTGGATTGTATTGAAAAAGAAGGTGTGCCCTCCATAGACAGGGCGTCTGAACCCTTTGCAAGGCTTATGTCAGAAATTTTGCCATATCCTGAACTGGATAAGACAAACCGCAGGGTTCTTTCATGGATGGGATACAATCTGGGGAAATGGATTTACGTAATAGATGCCTATTGTGATATAGATGACGATTTGAAGTCCAAAAGCTATAACGTAATGGTAGCTAAGCAAAAAGGAAGCCTTTCAGCTGAGGAGATAAGAGAAAAAAACCGTGATGAGGTAGAGTTTGTATTGAAATCCTGTTTATCCGAAATAGGAAAGTCCTATGAACTTCTGGATATAAAGAAAAATTCAGGGTTGCTGGAGAATATCATTTTTCTTGGATTATTTGACAGAACCCTAAAAGTACTAAACGATGGAGGAGAAAAGAATGGATCCATACAAGGTGCTGGGAGTAAGCCCAAATGCCACAGAAGAGGAAATCAAGGCTGCTTACAGGAAGCTGGTGAAGAAATATCATCCTGACAAGTTTGCAGGTACAGACCTGGAAGAAGTAGCCAAGGAGAAACTTCAGGAGATAAATGAAGCATACTCAATGCTTATGGGGAATAATTCTTCCCAAAGAAGGTCATATTCCAATGAAAATGCGTCATATCAATATAATAGCGGGCTAAGCGATTTGCAGAAGGTAAGGCAGATGATATTTGCCGGAAATTACTATGAGGCAGAACAGCTGCTTATGAATATAAGTATAAGAAATGCTGAGTGGTATTTCCTATACGGAATTATACTATGGCAGAAAGGATGGTATTCAGAAGCCCGTTCAAATGTACAGAGGGCTGTAAACATGGACCCCACCAATGCAGAATACCTGAGCACCCTTAATCGCTTTAACAGTGCATTTAACATGTACCAGACCCGTCCTGTGGGAAGGACTAGCAGCGATGATTTCTGCGATTTATGTGCAACCCTTTACTGTGCCGATTGCCTCTGCGAATGTTTAGGCGGAGATTTAATAAGATGCTGTTAGTATTTCATTGGAGGATTTAATATGATTTTCAGGAATCATTCAATACCTATCCAAAAGAAGATATCCCTGGGAGGCATATTGGCAGCATTGATAATAATATGCCTCATGGCTGCTGCATGGCTTCCAACCAATAAGCTGTTTTTCCTTGCAGCAAGTTCACTTTTTTCATCTGTTATGGTAACAAAGGTGGATTTGGCAAGCGCCCTTTTATTATACGGAACAACTTCCATTCTAGCCTTTTTTGTAATACCATCAAAGGCTATTTTTGTTGCCTACATATTGTTTTTTGGAATATACGGGATTGTTAAATTCCTGTGCGAGAGGATACATTTGTCTGTTTTAAGATGGGCTTTAAAGCTTCTATTTTTCAATATAGCCCTGGGAATTTCATATTTACTGATTAATACAGTATTTATAGGGGAATTTGCAGCAAAGCTGCCTATCCAATTGCTGTGGGGATTAATGCAGGTAGTATTTATTATATATGATTTTATGTATACCCTTTTCATAAGCTATTATTATGAAAAGCTGGATAAGAGGATTTGGCCTTCCCGTTAAATTAATTTACTCTCATATTATTTTCCTTTCTTTTTTCCCGTCTTTGTTTTATTATTTTTTTGGGTATAATAAAGTGAAATTACAATTTAATACTAGGGGTGGCATAATGAAGCTAATAATACCAGTAATGGTGGGAGCAGTAATTGGATATGTAACCAACTGGCTTGCCATAAAGATGCTCTTTAGACCTCATGAGGAGAAGAGAATCTTTGGTTTTCATATTCCATTTACTCCCGGGCTTATTCCAAAGGAAAGAAGTAGAATTGCCAAAAGCATAGGCGAAACAGTGGGAGGATATCTGTTATCACCTGAAGTAATTATGAATTCATTAAAGGATAACAGGATTGAATCCTATATAAAGGAATGGGTTGGATCCAGCATAAACAAGCTAAAGGAAGAGGAAAGGACAATAAGGGATTTTATAGTAATGTTTGCGAAGGAAAACTATAACAGTATATTAAAAGGGGTAAAGTATAAAACGGCAGGATATATTTTAAAAGAATTAAGAAAGGAAGAATTTAAGCAGAAAATAAGGGAATTAATAGAAAGAAGCATTTCAGGCGAATCAATGGAAAGCATATATACCCTTTTAAGCAGTAGAATAGAGCTTTTTTTATCTGAACTTAAATATTCGGACAAAGCCCAGGAATTTCTTATAAGCGCCATAGGGAATAAGCTAAATGAACTGGCACAGGACGAGAGAATATTAAGGGAGATAATTCCTGATAACTTTATTGATTCCTTTAATTCTTTTGTTGAGAATAACAGCGAATATATTGCCCGTATTTTAAGGGATATGCTGGATGACCCGATGGTGGAAAATAGGATTAAGGAGTCCATTTGCAGTCTGGCTTCCCAGAATATAAACAGGCTTATTGCACTGTTTATAAGCCCTGAACTGATTGCTGATAAGCTTTACGGGATTATTAAGGACTATATAAACAAGCCTCAGGCAAATGAAGGGATAGTAGAAATATTGAAAAAGGCAGTTGATAAAATACTGGACAGCAGGGGAGATATCATATTCACAGAAATTTCATCCATAGTTGGAGAAGAGCAGATATCAGGCATTTCCAAAAGCATACTGGCGTATGTTTCTTCTGAGGAAAACCTTAGGAAGGTTTTGGATATAATCTTTGAAAAAATGGAATCTGAAAAACCGGAAATCATAAAAACCATTTTGAATTCATTATACGCAAAAATAGAGGAAATGCTGGATAAAGAGGAATTACAAAGCAGCATATATATTATTACAGATGAATTCATTGAGAATATGATAAATACCCCTGTTTCATCAATGGTCCATAGTGTGGATGAAATAATGGCTGAAAGGATTTCAGGGTTTATAATGGATATATTCAAATATTTCATCAAAGCCAGACTGCCTTATGTAGTGGAGCTGTTTAATATCTCTAAAATAGTGGAAGATGAGATAAACAGCTATGATGTTGAGTTTGCGGAAAAGCTCATAGTTGAAATAGCTGACAGGGAGCTTAAGGCAATAACATGGCTGGGAGCATTACTGGGGGGAATAATGGGATTGCTGTCTCCACTGCTCCAGATGCTCTATACGTAGCTTATATATTTTCAGTTTTTCAATGGACAAGCAAGAAGGAGTGCGAATATGGATTATAAAAGCTTACTCAAGAAATGCACCTTATGTCCCAGAAATTGCAGTGTAGATAGAACCCAGGGCAAGGCTGGATACTGTAAAGCAACGGATGAGCTTATAGTTGCCAGGGCTGCCCTTCACATGTGGGAAGAGCCCTGTATTTCAGGTGAAAATGGTTCCGGAACTGTGTTTTTCTCCGGGTGTTCAGTGGGATGTGTCTACTGCCAGAACTATACTATTGCAAAAGGGCTGTCAGGAAAGAGGATTACAAAGAAATCTAGCCGAAAGCCCATGACTTTAGTCATTGGGATGAAGGCTTATTAGATATTTGATACCTATCTAATATTATGATATATTGTAATTAGATGGGTGGTGGTTATCTAATGAATA
>DUMS01000028.1 GCA_012839745.1 Tissierellia bacterium | reverse complement strand
TTGCCAGAAAGGTTGGAGATTTATTCTCATTAAATAAAGTGTAACAAGTAATTAAGTACTATTAGATCCTCATGGTGCAATATAAATTACTTCAAGTAAAAACTACATATGATTTTAAAGAGGAGTGATATTGTGATTCTACATTGCATGAAAAAGGAAACCTGGGAAAAGGTCAAAGATAACAAGTACTTTGGTGAAAAAAGCCTTGAATTAGAAGGATTTGTTCACTGTTCCCCTGTAGAATATATGTGGAGAGTTGCTCCAAATTTTAAAGATATTACTGATGAGTTAGTTTTATTATGTATCGATACAGATAAGCTTAAATCAGAAGTGAGATGGGAGGATGGAGACAAATGTGGAAGAAGCTATCCACATGTCTATGGTTTAATTAATACCGATGCTGTAACTAAAGTACTGCCATACTTAAAAGATGAAAATGGTAACTGGATTAAAAACGATGAGCTAAAGCACATACAAGACAGATAATTATGAATACGGCATTTATTGTAAATAAAAGGTAGGAGAGGAAAATGAAAAGCAAATTGAGGAAAGCAATTGCTATATTAACTATTCTTTTTGCAATAATAACTATAATTAGTGTAGGATTTAATTTTTTAATTCCAATATTTATATCTCATAGATTCAACATTAACACAGATAGAGCAAGCTCCATAGGAATTATTGGCGGTGCAGATGGACCTACATCTATTTTTATATCAGGTATAGTACGCCCTTATACATTCACATTTATATTTGCATTGCTATCAATACTAGGATTATTGTATCTGCTTTTAACAAGAAAACAACAAAGATAGTTTAGTTATACTTATATACTTTATCCCTAATGAATGATGTTCTTTTATGGTATGGTTTCATATTGTAACCATATTGTTACTGGCTTTTTTATATAAAAAAGGATTACAATATACATAGGATAAAATAGGAAAGGGGATATAAGAATGAGGAAATTAGTATCTGTATTTTTAATGTTTGTAATCCTTTTATCGTCAACAGCATATTCCTTTGCTGAAGATGGCTTTTCAGTTCAGAATGCAGTAATTAAGGTAGATGAGGGAATATTAAGTATTAATATTGCTGTACCATATTTTGAAGGTTTCAAAAACTCTGATGAAATAAACCGCCAAATAAGAAATATAGTTGCTGATTTTATAGGTGACATACGGGCAGTATCAAAATCCTTGGAGGAATATAGAAATGAGCTAATTGAAAGTGGAGAAGAGCCATTTGACTGGAATACTATGCTTATAATTAATTATGATTATTCAAAAAACGGAGATATTTTGTCACTTAAATTGGATGTCTACAGTTACGAAGGCGGAGCTCATGGTATGAGCTACATCTATCCTTTTACAGTAAATACAAAAACAGGCGAGATATATACATTTAAGAGCTTATTTAAGGAAAACACCAATTCAAATGAAATCATAACCAAACTGATACTTGATGAAATTGAAAAGAATCAAGATATGTATTTCTTTGATGACTACAAGGAAACCATAGAAAATAAGGATGGGGAATATAACTACTACATTGATGGAGATAAACTTGTCATATACTTTGATTTATACGATATAGCCCCTTATGCAGCAGGTATGCCTAAATTTACAATAGATGCAGATGATATAAAGGAATTATTAAAGGATGAAGTGTATAACTCCATTAAGGATGGCAAGGAAAGAGGAATCATAAGCTATAATGGAGCTGATATAAATAGCAGCAGCAAGATTATATATGATGACCAGAATATGCCATTAGTTCCACTTCGTATTATTGCAGAAACCTTAGGTTATACAGTAGATTGGAACAGAAAAGACGGTGCTATAGTTAATGGAAATATTGTTAAGGTTGGAAAGGTTGTTAATGGGGTAACCTATGTACCAATTGAGTATTTTACAGAGGTTTTGGGAGAAAATGTGGTATTTGATACATCAAGCAGTGGTGAGCTTTTGATAAAGCTATACAGCAAAACAGGCTATGAAGATAATTTAAACAGGCTTATTACTAAATTTGAATTGCCTATGACAGCTGAAGATGCTGTAAATATGTATGCTGAGGCTGTAAAAACGAGAAATGGCGCTGTTCAATATGGATTAATGTCAGATGAATTAAGAACTGAAAAGTATAACGAGTTTAATGAGCTATGGTTTGTTACAGGCACTTCCAGCCCTTGGGTAGACAGCTATGAAATTGAAAATACCGGGGATAATTCATATAAGATAGTATTTCATTTAAAAACCAGTGTTCCAACAGATGTAATAACAACAACTGTAAATGTAAAGCTAATCCAGGATGGTGAGTATTGGAGAATTTCGTCAATAGAAGAAATATAATGGAAAATATATTTGAGCTGAATATACTCTGTCAGATTTTAATAAGATTAAGGAAAAGTAGGAATTTTGCTTTTCCTCTTTTTATTTATTGCTGCAACTTAGAAGGATATATGAAAATAGTATAGAATATAATAATTGATTAATATCTGTAAATAGATGACATAATGTGAATCGTTATGAAAGTCCTATGAAATAGATAAAGTATTTAAGGAGATGTTAATATGAGTATTGAAAAGCTAAAAACCATCATAAGAGAAAGTAACAATATTGTGTTCTTTGGAGGAGCAGGAGTATCTACTGAAAGCAACATACCGGATTTCAGGTCCAGCACAGGGATTTATACAACTAAAACCAATCTGAAATATCCGCCTGAAATGATATTAAGCCATAGTTTTTTTATAAGGCATCCTGAAGATTTCTTTGATTTCTATAAAAACAGGATGATATACAAGGATGCTAAGCCCAACGATGCTCACATTGCACTTGCAGAGCTGGAAAGAAGGGGAAAGCTAAAGGCAGTAATTACTCAAAACATTGACGGACTACATCAAATGGCAGGGTCAAAAAATGTGCTGGAACTCCATGGTTCGGTATACAGAAATTATTGTATGAAGTGCCATAAGTCCTTTGACCTTGATTATGTACTGGAATTCAAGGGAGTTCCAAGATGCGATAAGTGCAATGGTATTGTTAGGCCTGATGTAGTTCTATATGAAGAAGGGCTGGACATGAGTTTATTGCGTAGAGCAGTGGAATATATTCAAAATGCAGATGTATTGATTGTAGGAGGAACGTCTCTGGTTGTTTATCCTGCAGCAGGATTGGTAGAATACTATAGAGGAAATAAGCTTATTCTCATAAACAAATCACAAACACCTTATGACTATAGGGCAACACTAACCTTTAATGATAGTATTGGGAAAATATTAAAGCAGGTTGTTTAGATTATAGGAGTGTAGGAAATATGCATAAGTATAAAGCCATATTTTTTGATAGGGATGGGACCTTAACTAAAAGAAAAGATGAAGTATTAAAAAGGGAAAGAGAAATGATTGAAAAATGGTCAGGTAAGCCATTTGTTCTGGACTATGACCGCCTTATGCGATTATTTGATCTTTCCGGTAGGCCTCAAGAGGGACTTAAAAGCATTGAAGAGGAGATTGAATTCACAAAGAGATATTATAGGGTGTTGTTAAAGGAAGAAGGGGTTACAGAGGATATTGACAAGAAGGCAGAAAGTTTGTTTCAGCTTATATGGCTTAAAAATAGGGAACTCTATCCTGAAACAATGGAAGTACTGCGCTATTTCAAGTCACATGACTATAAGATTGGAGTAATAAGTGATACCTCTCCTTCACTGCAAAAGTCCCTTGAAGTTCTGGGGGCTGGTAAGTATATAGATTCTTATATCTGTTCAGACCTGGTAGGGGCTATGAAGCCTAATCCAAAAATATATCAAGCTGCATTGGATTCATTGAATGTAAAAGCGGAAGAAAGCATATATGTAGATGATTATGCTATAGAGGCAGATGGTGCAAGAAAGATGGGATTTACATCCTTTTATCTGGATAGAAAGGGAGACAAAGAAGGACAATGGGTTATATATAATCTAAAAGAGGTTATAGAATACGTAGAAAATAAATGTGAGGGATAGAAATGCGAAGAATTGCAATTATTGGCTGTGGTGGTGCAGGAAAGTCTACTTTTTTCTGGAATACAGGATGGGTGCCTACACCTAAAAATCAGTGGGTGAACATTCAAGAAGAGCTGACATTTGCTTATTTAGAGTAATTAAAAGATAGATTAAATATCATTGGAGAACTAGACCAGATTTAGCTGAAGGATGTGTTGAAACTATTGACCTTGAATTCATAAAGTGGATTTTAGGATTTAGACGAAATAATAGGCCTGATATCATTAAAAAGATAGACAATTATAGGGGCAAGAAAGACATTTACATAATCAAGTCACCAAGAGAACTGGAGGATTTCATTAAAATTTGACAATGAGTTATGAAAAGAATCATGTATATCAGATAAAATAAGCAAATTTGAATAAAATAGAATAAAATATCATTAAAATGCATGTGAAAGGAGAATATAAATGGAAAAAAGCATCAATTGCTTAAGATGTAATGAGGAAATGAGGTATTTAAAGGAGTATCGTTTTGATTCCCAGGATAATAACAGGGGTTTTTTGAAAGCTCTGTTTGATGTTGAAGAGCATCTATCCTTTGATGTGTATGTATGCCCAAGATGCAGGCATACGGAGTTTTTCTTTACAGGGAGAAGAGAAGGATTTGATGAGTGGCTTGATTGGTAGATTGGATTCAACATGAAAATAACAGGCTAGAAAGACAGTGTAGCTTTTGTTATAAAAATAATTTAATTGGGGTGATATAATGTCTGATAAAAGGTTTAAAGTAATACATAAGGAAGGAAAGCTATCGGGCTGTAAAATCATTGTTGATAGGGAAACAGGTGTTAACTACCTGTTTACATGGGATGGTTATTCTGGAGGTCTTACAGTATTGGTAGATAAGGATGGAAAACCTATAGTAACACCAAACGTAGATAGGTATGGCTACGATTATTAATTAATGCTATGGAAGGGGAAAGCTATGAGGTATTTTAAGAAAATAGTTGGGGAAAGAATATACTTATCTCCGATAAATGTAGAAGATGTAGAAAAATATACTGAATGGATGAATGATATTGATGTAACGATAAATTTAATTGCAGCTCCAAATATATATTCATTGGAAAAGGAAAGAGAAGCACTTATTATGTTAAGCAAAGAAGGATATAACTTTGCCATAGTCACTTTAGATAAGGATGAGCTTATAGGGAATTGCGGATTAGTAAGCGTAAATCTAATACATAGAACAGCAGAGGCAGGTATATTCATAGGAAACCAAAACTACTGGAATAAAGGCTATGGCACAGAAGCTATGAATTTGTTACTTGATTATGGGTTTAATTTGCTGAATTTAAACAATATCATGTTGCGCGTATACTCCTTTAATAAAAGAGCAATAAATTGCTATAAAAAGTGTGGATTCAAGGAAATAGGCAGGAGAAGGGAAGCTACCATAATTGGAAATAGGAAATACGATCAGATATATATGGATATTTTAGCCAGTGAGTTCCAGGGGAAAATACCTGATAAGATAAAAGGTTAGATAAGGTATACTTGGGTTACAAAGAAATCTAGCCGAAAGCCCATGACTTTAGTCATTGGGATGAAGGCTTATTAGATATTTGATACCTATCTAATATTATGATATATTGTAATTAGATGGGTGGTGGTTATCTAATGAATAA
>DUMS01000003.1 GCA_012839745.1 Tissierellia bacterium | reverse complement strand
GGGCACTTAATTGGTACAATTTTTTGCATGAGGACTTCATCCTTTCTGGGAGGTATAGTTTTTTTGGCAAAAACATTGTACCACAGAGGATTGAAGTCCTCAATTTTCATTTAAGTTTACAGAGCGGAGAAAATCTACAGGAGGTAATGTTATGAAAAAGCATTATGTCGTAATTGGTATATTAGTAGTAATTATGCTTGGAATAATCATTACTACCAAGATAGTGAACAAGGGTGATGCTGAAGTGAAGTTTAAGGTTTTGGAATCATCAGAAATACCGGAAAAGATTAAGGAGATTCTTCCCAAGTATTTGTCAGAGGAAAAGGCTTTAACCTGCAGGCTGAATGATGAGATATATGTTGTGGTAACCAGAGGCGAAAAGAGGACAGGAGGGTATAGTGTAGAAGTAGATAGCATAATAAAGGAAGAGAGAGGAGAAGGGGAGTTTGATATTACAGTAATTGCAAAATATAGCGATCCAGATGAAGATGATATAGTTACACAAGGGTTTGACTATCCATTTACAATTGTAAAAACCAATTTGGATGAAATGCCAAAGAGCATAAACCTACAGGTAAAATATGAGGATTAATTGGCTTATTATCTGCAGTATATAATCTCCTCATCGGTAATAATAATGTCTACAGGTATATCAAATTTGCCTACAGGAACCTTTTCCTGTAGCTGCAAATGAAAGCATATTCCAATTTTCAGCACATTTAATCTGCTTAAGAATCTGTCATAGTATCCTCCCCCATAGCCTACTCTATACCCATCCTTGGAGAATACAACACCAGGTACCAGAACTAAATCCACTATATCTGGGGAAACTTCTCTTATATATTCCTTTTTAGGTGTTAATATGTTGTAAAATCCCATTTCTAATTCTTTATCAAAATCCAATATTTCTGATACCAGTAACTCTTTTTTTTCTGGAATTGTTATGGGAACCCCTACTCTCTTTCCAATGGCAAGTGAATGCCTTATTATATTGTGGGTATCCACTTCTTCCTCGGTGCTGATAAAGGTAAATATGAAATGGGATTTTTTATACTCTTCCAAATCAAATAGAGTGCGTTGAATTCTTTTTGATTTTTCCTCCCTTTCAATCCTTGTCATTCCCCTTCTTTTCAGTATCATTTCCTTTCGCAATGTTTTTTTATCCAAAATTACCACCCTTTTCTGTTTATTTATTAAATAATTTATATTATAATATATAACTAAAGTAAAGTGTTAGATTTAAGATATTATATAAAAATTATGTTTTATTCTAAAATAGTATCCCAATTAAATTGTGCTATAATTATTTCATGGGATATAAATCTCATAGATATTGAGGTGAATGTTGTTGATAAGATTTGTAAATGTAAATAAGGAATATAAAAATGGAGTTAAAGCTCTTTCAAATATAAATCTGTTTATTGATAAAGGGGAATTTGTGTTTCTGGTAGGGCCAAGCGGTGCTGGAAAATCTACTCTGATAAAGCTCATTTTAAAGGAGGAAAATCCTACAGAAGGTAGAATATATTTGAATAACAGGGATATTACATATGTAAAAAACAGAAAGATTCCCTATATAAGAAGAAGCGTTGGAGTTGTTTTTCAGGATTTTAGGCTTCTTCCCAATAAAACAGTATATGAAAATGTGTCCTTTGCAATGGAAATCATAGGAGCCCATCCAAAGGACATAAGAAGAAATGTGCCAATGGTATTAAGCATGGTTGATTTAAGCGATAAGGCTCACAATTATCCCCATGAGCTTTCAGGAGGGGAACATCAGAGAGTTGCTATAGCCAGAGCTATTGTCAACAGCCCACCAATACTTATTGCAGATGAGCCTACAGGGAATCTGGATCCTGAAACTGCATGGGGTATTATGAAGGTATTAAGGGATATAAACAGACGTGGGACAACCATTCTAATGGCAACTCATGCTAAAGACATAGTAGATGCAATGAAAAGGCGAGTTGTAGAAATTGAAAAAGGTGTTATAGTAAGGGACGAAGAGAAGGGTGTGTATGAGCATGAGATTCCGGGTTATTAAGAATATATTAAAACAGGGTTTTAAAGGCCTATGGAGAAATAAGGGGATGGGACTAGCTTCCGTCACATCCATAACAGCTGTGCTGGTTATATTAGGGATATTTCTAATACTTATACTAAGCCTAAACAATGTAGTAATGGATACAAGGGAAAAGTTTGATGAAGTACAGGTATTTTTGGAAGATGAGATAACAGCTTCTCAAATTGAAGAAATTGAAAACAGAGTCAAGGAAAGCGATAAAGTAATATCCGTAATATTTAAATCAAAGGACCAAGCATTGGAAGAGATGAAGAAAAGCTGGGGAGATGAAGGGTACCTGTTAAACGGGCTGGAAACAAATCCATTGCCCCATACTCTCATAATAAAGCTAAAGGATATTGAATATGCTGATTCAGTAGCAAAGTCCATTGAAAACATGGAAGGCATAGAGGAAATACAATACAATCAGGATATAATTGAAAAGCTGGTATTGTTTTCAAACTATATCAGAAACGGAGGTCTGGTTGTTGTATCCATATTGCTTCTGGTTTCAGTATTTATAATATCCAATACCATTAAGCTGACTGTAACAGCCAGAAAGACTGAAATAAACATAATGAAATATGTAGGTGCGACAAATGGATATATAAGAGGCCCTTTTGTTATAGAAGGACTGCTATTTGGCTTAATTGGAGCCGTTATTTCAATACTGATTGTAAGCTACGGATATAATTACTTCTTCAATGCAGCAAGTGATAAGCTGTATGTATTGTTTACAGTCTATCTGGTACCTCCTAAGGCTCTGATGAAGGACGTTATGATAATATTCATAGCAATTGGGGCTGGAATCGGCGCTTTGGGAAGCCTTGTATCTATGAAGAGATTCTTAAATGTTTAATAAGGAGGCGATGGATGGCATGGGGCACTATAAGAGATATATATTTATTGTTCTAGCTTTTGTACTTGTTTTTAACTATGTATTTGCGTTTGCAGATGATACTATTGAGGATTTAAGAAGAAAAAAACAGGATGCAGAAAACCAGGTAAAAAGCGCCGAAAAAAGAATTGAAGAATTAAAGAGCAAAATTCAGGATGTAAAACAGCAAATTGATGAACTGGACAAGCAGATGGATTTAGCTGCCACTGAATTGGACAAGGTGGAAAAGCAACTTGAAATATTAAATCAGGAAATAGAGAAAACCACTAAGGAGCTGGAGGAAGCAGAAAAGAATATTGAAGAAAAACAAGATATATTCAATGAAAGGCTAAGAGTTATGTATAAGAAGGGAAGCGTAGGATTTTTGGAAGTATTGTTAGCCTCTGCCGATATTGGAGATTTTCTTGCCAGGCAGAATATGATACAAGCCATAGTGGACCATGATACACAGCTTATCAGGTACATGAAAGAGCAAAAGGACATTGTTGAGCAAAAAAGTGTTCAGTTAAAGGCTCAAAGGGCTTCACTGGAGGCAACTAAAACTGCATGGGAAAGAAAGAATGACGAATTATTACAGGCTTCAAGGGCAAAGCAGCTTCTAATGGAGGATTTAGAGCAAGATAAAAAAGAAGCAGAAAAGATGTACGATGAGCATATACGGGAAGCAAAGGAATATGAATCAAAAATAGCTCAGTTGATGAGGGTAAGTGGACCTTATTCTGGTGGCAAAATGGGATGGCCTGTACCTGGACATAATGAAATATCTTCTTATTTCGGATATAGGGTTCATCCAATATATAAAGTTAAAAAGCTACATACAGGAATAGATATACCTGCTCCAATTGGTACCAGCGTAGTTGCAGCAGCAGATGGAGAGGTTATATATTCAGGAACACTGGGAACCTACGGAAAAGTCGTTATGATAGACCATGGCGGAGGAATTGCAACCTTGTACGCCCATAATTCTTATTTGGTAGCAAAAGAGGGAGATAAGGTTAGTAAGGGAGATATAATAGCAAAGGTAGGAAATACAGGTGCATCAACGGGGCCACATTGTCACTTTGAAGTAAGAGAAAATGGTGCTTATGTTGATCCTATACCATGGTTAAAGGGGAAATAATCCCCTTTTTATTGTTTAGGTGGTATAATGTAAATGTATATTTAATAAAATAGAATACATAATTAACTATTATGGGGTGAAAAAATGTCAAGCAAAAAATGGATAACTATAATGATACTGATTGTAATAATTACTAATGTGCTTACTTTTACATTGAGCAATATCATAGCATTGGAATTCAATAATAAGGTAATAGTGCCTGCAAAAGAGTATGAATCAATGGTGTCTACGTATATGAAGTATTCTAAGATTATGGAATTGGAGAAATATATAAAATCTAATTTTTTATATGATGTGGATGACGAAAAGCTTATGGATGGCCAAATAAGAGGAATGTTTGAATCCCTTGATGACCCCTATTCTGTGTATATGGACCCTGATGAATTCAAAAGCTTTACCGAGCAGAATGAAGGAGTTTACGGAGGAGTTGGAATCATAGTAACTCCGGGAGATGACAATCTGATTACAGTAGTATCACCCATAGAAGGAACTCCTGGTGATAGAGCTGGAATAAAAACCGGTGATAAGATTGTAAAGGTAAACGGAGAAGAGTTTACTGCTGACAGAATGGATGAAGCTGTAAGGAAGATGAAGGGGGAACCCAATACAAAGGTAACAATTACAATTCTAAGGACTGACAAGGATGGAAATAAGGAATATTTGGATATTGAAATAATCAGGGAAGAAATCAGGCTGGATACAGTGAAATCAGATATTGTAGAAGGCAATATAGGATATATAAATATTACATCCTTTGATGAACTGACCTATAAGGATTTTAAAGAACACCTGAATAATCTGCTGAAGAAGAACATTAAAGGCCTTATTCTGGACTTGAGAAACAATCCTGGAGGACTATTGGATATATGTGTAGATATCGCAGATGAGCTGCTTGGAGAAGGTATAGTAGTATATACCGAGACGAAGGATGGAGAAAGGCAATATGAGTATTCAGGTAAAAGTGCAGTTACACTGCCATTGGTAGTGCTTGTAAATGAAGGAAGTGCCAGTGCCTCGGAAATTCTGGCCGGAGCTATTAAGGACCATAAAAGAGGATTGTTGATTGGAAATAGAACATTTGGCAAAGGAATAGTTCAAAGGATTAGAGGGCTAAAAGACGGTTCAGGATTTAAGCTTACAGTATCAGAATACTTTACACCAAACGGTACAAGTATACACGGTATAGGAATAGAGCCGGACATTACTGTAGACCTTCCTGAAGGAATAATGGAAATTGGACTGGAAAACTTAAAGGAAGATACCCAGCTTCAGAGAGCAATAGAGGAAATAAAAAATATGTTATAATATAGTGCTTTGAGGTTTAAGGAGGTTAGAAATGTATTCCTTACTGGAGATTTTTTATTTTGCTGTAATTAGTGTATTAAATAGCACTATATATCCATATTTTTGGGTTTGCGTCTTTATAGCATTTCTTCAATACAGTAAAATAGGAAGAATAGAAAGGGATATATCAGGTGCTTATAAAAAATCTCCTCTGCTGAATACATTTCAGGCTTCCTTTTTTGGTTTGTTTGGAGGAATATTGGGAAGTATTATTTTCATATATCTAAAAGTTATAATAGACCAGAAGGATTTTCTGTTTATACTTCCTTTAGCCTTGTTGCTTTCTGTTATCCATCCCAGATTTATATGCTTTTCATATTCTGGAGGCATAATAAGCCTTTTAAGTTTATTAACTGGATGGCCGGTTATAAATGTTACTGGCATCATGTTTGTAGTTGGTGTTCTTCATCTGGTGGAAAGCGTGCTGGTTTTACTGGATGGAACCAGGACTAAAGTTCCTATTATTATGGAAAACAATGATAGATTAGTTGAAGGATTTGCACTTAACAGCATTTGGCCTGTACCCTTTACCATTTTTATCAATGGAGGGATTCCATATCCAGCTACCCTGTTGGCTATACTTGGATACGGGGATTATACATTATCAGATAATCCCAGGAAAAAAGTCAATGAAAGCGCAAGCCTTCTGTTTACATTCAGCATTTTATTAATCATACTTGCCAGGCTGTCTATGGAGTATAATCTGTTTAAATACATATCAGCCATATTTACACCTTTGGCACATGAAATAATAATTGCACTGGGAAAGCATAAGGAAAAAGGCATAAGCAATGTTTATAATTCACAGGATGAATTTGAGCATGCCTTTATAATAGAGGAGGCAAAGCTAATAATTTGGAAAGCCTTAAACAACATCAAAGGGAAAAAGCTAACCTCTAAAAACTAAGGCGAACCTTTAGGTTCGCCTTAATTTGATATGCTTAACTTGTTTAAATCTACGCAGTATATATTGTTCATATTTCTGTCGCTACCTGAAATAGTCAGCGATATATAGGCTTTTTCCTCGTCTGGATTATAGAACAGGTTAGGGCTATTAACTTTATACTTTGCAATTACTGACCTGTCGCTGACATGGTATTTTATAAGGCTGTATTCATTGCTGAAATTAGCATTTTCAACAAATAATATGGTTTCATCATTGAGCTTATAATAGTTTACGATATTGTAATCCAGGCTGTTCATGATGCTGTTTTTTTCAATATTATAGAATTTCATCATGTTTTTGCTTATATCTTCATCATTTGTGAGATAGACTATATTCTTATCATCAAAAAATGCAGGTTTAAAGCCGGTTCCTATTTGTTCCATATTCATATTACCATCTAGCAGGAATATATTCTTGTTTATGCTAAGTTCATCTGCTTCAGTGAAAACTATCATATTTTCCAATATATCAAAGGATTCTATTACTTTGTTAAGCTCCAGCTCCTTTTTTAGTCTGTTTTCAACAATATTATATGTAAATATGGTTGATTTTTCACCGTCAACATCGATTATACAGAGTTCATTGTCATTTTTCCACTTAAGGAGCTTAGGATGAAAATAATCTGGCGGAGTAATTTTGTAGGTAATCATTTTGGAAAGCTCAACTAAGAATATTTCAGCTTTAGAGTCATCCTTTTCAATTAATGATATATATTCACCCTTAGGATTAAAGCTTGCACTATAAATCTTATATTTGGTTGTATATATTTTTCCTTTTTCTCCGGTATTCACATGGTAAGTCCATAGGCTGTCATATTGAATGTCATTGTTGCTGTGTATCTTTTTGTATAGGACAAGCTTATTAGGGAGATATCCCATTAAATATCCTTCATCTATGTAAGTGGAAATCGTTTCCTTATCATAGTCCAAAATTTCTCCAGATAAGGCATCTGCTGTAACTTTCAGGTTAGACAGTGGAGATTTGGAGTCCTTTTTATGTATCAGATTGGTAAAAATAATATTCCACTGTATGCTGTCTTCATTTTTTATCAATTCAACTTGTGGAGTAGTATTTGATTCAATTTTAAATTCTCCTCGGATTTTATATATTATCTGATTTCTGTTGAATTTTAGCGATATAGGTTCATAATTCTGTGGAATTATATTAAAGCTCAGATTCTCAATTTTAGCTTCAATTGGCTCTTCTATTATTACTGTTGCCTGTGGAATGGCAAACTGGGTTTTGCTGTTATCAAATAATGCTGATATGTAAAGGGTAATGGTATTACCTGTTTTAGTAACCTTATCTATGTTAATTCCGGAACATTCCACTATGCCAGTGGAAACTATTAATTTAAGCTTTCCGCCTTCTCTTATGGCTTCCACCATAGGGTTAATTGACTGGAATCCTTTGGATAATATAATCTTTTCTACTTCATAATCGATAATTTGCTCTTCAACAGTTTTACTCGTACTGGAAAGGGGTACTTTTCTTATACGGCTACATCCAACCATCAATACAGTTACAGCAACAAGAAGGAATAATTTTTTTATCATGGTTGTTACCTCCTTTTTTATTAGTTTATACTAATAAATGAGATTGTTCAATAATTTTTGATTTAAAAAATTTTTGACAAGAAAATATAATATTATATAATAGAATAAGAACTTATGTTCAATTTGAGGTGAATTATATGAACAAATTTAAGATAGAGTCTGAATTTAAGCCAACAGGGGACCAGCCTGAAGCTATTGAAAAGCTGGCCAATGGCATAATGAAAAACTATAAACACCAGACTTTGCTTGGAGTTACTGGTTCAGGCAAGACATTTACCATGGCAAATGTAATTGAAAGGGTACAAAAGCCTACACTGGTAATTGCCCATAACAAAACACTGGCATATCAGCTGGCAAGCGAGTTCAAGGAGTTCTTTCCTAATAATGCAGTAGAGTATTTTGTATCCTATTACGATTATTATCAGCCTGAAGCCTATGTACCCCAGTCTGATACCTATATTGAAAAGGATGCATCCATAAACGATGAGATTGATAAACTGAGGCACTCTGCAACAGCAGCATTGTTTGAGAGAAGGGATGTAATAATAGTAGCCAGCGTTTCCTGCATATACGGATTGGGAGACCCCATTGATTATGAAAAACTGGTTATATCCTTAAGGCCTGGCATGGTTAAAAGTCGGGAAGAGATAATGAGGAAGCTTATAGATATCCAATACATTAGAAATGATGTGAATTTTGTAAGGGGCACATTTAGAGTAAGAGGCGATGTACTGGAGATATACCCTGCCGGTTCCAGCGGCAACACCATAAGGGTGGAATTCTTTGGAGATGAAATTGACAGGATAGTGGAGGTAAACCACCTGACTGGAGAGGTTATAGGTGCCAGAAACCATGTTTCCATATTTCCTGCATCACACTATGCAACATCCCCTGAAAAGCTGGAAAAGGCAATAATAAGCATTGAGGAAGAGCTGGAAGAAAGATTGAAAGAACTGCGTTCTCAGAATAAACTTCTGGAAGCTCAGAGGTTAGAGCAGAGAACCAGATATGACATAGAGATGTTAAAGGAAATGGGATTCTGCCAGGGCATAGAAAACTATTCAAGGCATTTAAGCGGAAGGGCGCCAGGCAGCAGGCCATTTACATTAATAGACTATTTCCCAAAGGATTTTTTGATAATAGTGGACGAATCCCATGTGACCATTCCACAACTGGGAGGTATGTATGAGGGAGACAGGTCGAGAAAGATGAACCTGGTTGAATATGGATTCAGGCTACCTTCAGCTTTAGATAACAGGCCTTTAAAGTTCAGCGAATTTGAAAGCCTGGTAAATCAGATAATATATGTATCAGCTACACCAGGCCCATACGAAAGGGAACATTCTCAACAGATTGTAGAGCAGATTATAAGGCCCACAGGCCTATTGGACCCTAAAATAGATGTAAGGCCTATTGAACATCAGGTTGACGATCTGATTAATGAAATAAGAATAAGAGCAGCCAGAAATGAAAGGGTACTGGTAACTACTTTGACCAAGAAAATGGCCGAGGATTTGACAGATTACTTCAAGGAAATAGGCATAAAAGTTACTTATCTTCACTCTGATATTGAAACCATAGAGAGGATGAAGATAATAAGAGATTTAAGGCTAGGAAAATATGATGTTCTAATAGGCATAAACCTGCTGAGGGAAGGGTTGGACCTGCCTGAAGTTTCCCTAGTGGCTATACTGGAAGCTGACAAAGAAGGATTCTTAAGGTCTGAAACCTCGCTAATACAGACTATTGGAAGAGCTGCCAGAAATGCATCAGGACAGGTTATTATGTATGCAGACCACATTACTAAATCCATGAAAAAGGCCATAGATGAAACAAACAGGAGAAGAGAGATACAAAGTAGATATAACAAGGAGCACAATATTACTCCAAAGACTATTGTTAAAAGCGTAAGGGATGTAATAGAGGCTACAATAGCCCTTGAAGACGAAGAAGAATATAAGGTGGATTCATTGAATATGGAAGATTTGGACTCAATGATAGAAAGCCTTAAGGAAGAAATGCTTAAGGCAGCTGAAGAGCTTAACTTTGAAAAGGCAGCTGAACTTAGGGATAAGATGATTGAACTGAAGAAGATGAAAGAGGCTGGACTTAAATAAAATGGGAGGTAATTAAAGTCACAATTGGAGAAAAAGAGGTGAAAAGCTATTGAATAAGGATAAGATAATAATAAAAGGTGCAAAGGAGCATAACCTTAAGAATATAGATTTGGAACTTCCAAGGAACAGCTTTATAGTTATAACAGGGCTAAGTGGTTCAGGCAAATCTTCCCTTGCCTTCGATACCATATATGCAGAAGGGCAAAGAAGATATGTGGAAAGCCTATCCAGCTATGCCCGTCTATTTTTGGGACAAATGGAAAAGCCGGATGTAGATTATATTGAAGGCCTTTCGCCTGCAATAGCCATTGATCAGAAAACAACCAGCAGAAACCCCAGGTCTACGGTAGGAACAGTAACAGAAATATATGACTATTTAAGGCTATTGTTTGCCAGGATAGGAACTCCTTATTGCCCAAAATGCGGAAAGGAGATATCAAGCCAGACTGTAGACCAGATGGTTGATAGGATAATGGAGCTTGGGGAAAGAACCAGAATACAGATTCTAGCCCCTGTAATAAGAGGTAAAAAGGGGGAGCATAAGAATGTAATAGAAAACATAAGAAAAGAAGGCTATGTAAGAATAATTGTAGATGGGGAAATGCATGAAGTAACTGATGATATAAAGCTGGAGAAAAATAAGAAGCACAGCATTGAAATAGTAGTAGATAGAATTATAGTTAAGGAAGGAATTGAAGGAAGGCTTACAGATTCACTGGAGACAGCGCTAAAACTGGGAGATGGATTGGTAATAGTAGATGTTATTGACGGTGAACCCATTATGTTCAGCCAGAAGCTGGCATGTCCGGATTGTGGCATAGCAATGGAGGAGCTATCCCCAAGGATGTTCTCCTTTAATAGTCCTTATGGAGCCTGCCCTGTTTGCAATGGAATCGGATACTACAAGAAAATAGATGAAGAACTGGTCATACCAAACTTGGAACTGAGCATAAACCAAGGGGGTATAGCACCTTTCAGCACTACAGGCGAGTCTACCTATTATTATCAGATAATAAAGACTCTGGCTGAGGATAATGGATTTGATATGGATACACCCTTGAAATTTGCTCCAAAGAAGTTTATGAATGAGCTATTATATGGCACAGATAGGGAGATAACTTTTACTTTCAATAGCTACTATAGCGATGTAAGAACCTATAAGGGAAAATTTGAGGGAATTATTTCAAATCTTGAAAGAAGATATAATGAAACCAACTCTGACTATATTAAAAACAAGATAGAAGAGTATATGGCGGAAATACCCTGTCCGGAATGTAAGGGGAAAAGGCTGAAGCCTGAGGTTTTGTCTGTAAGAGTTGGAGGGCTCAATATTGCAGAGGTTACAGACTTATCCGTTGCAAAGGCCTTGGATTTTTTCGAAAACCTGGATTTAAACGAAACCCAAAGGCTTATTGGCAATCAGGTACTTAAGGAGATTATAAAGAGGCTTACATTCTTAAAGGATGTTGGATTAGACTACCTTACACTTTCAAGAAGTGCAGGGACTCTGTCTGGCGGGGAATCCCAGAGAATCAGGCTTGCAACCCAAATAGGTTCCAGCCTGGTAGGAGTGGTATATGTTCTGGATGAACCAAGCATAGGACTTCACCAGAGGGATAACAATAAGCTGTTGAATGCATTGAGGAATCTGACGGATTTAGGCAATACGCTTATAGTAGTGGAGCATGATGAGGATACCATGTATGCAGCAGATTATATTGTGGATATAGGGCCAGGAGCAGGTGTACACGGAGGATATGTAGTTGCACAGGGAACTGTTGAAGATATAAAGAAGAATCCTAATTCCATAACAGGGCAATACCTGTCTGGAGTAAAAAAGATAGAGATACCCGAAAAGAGGACTCCTCCAAACGGGCACTGGCTTGAGATAATAGGCGCAAGGGAAAACAACCTCAAGGATATTGATGTAAGGATTCCCCTTGGAGTATTTACATGCGTTACGGGAGTATCCGGCTCAGGAAAGAGTTCTCTTATAAATGAGATACTGTACAAGGCCTTGGCTCAGAAGCTTAACGGAGCCAAGACAAAGCCTGGAAAGCATAAGGAGATAAGAGGAATGGAATACCTTGATAAGGTAATAGTAATAGACCAGTCCCCAATAGGAAGGACCCCAAGGTCAAATCCAGCAACATATACAGGCGTGTTTGATTACATTCGCGATGTATTTGCAATGACTCCTGAAGCAAAGATGAGAGGATATGACAAGGGAAGGTTCAGCTTTAATGTAAAAGGCGGCAGATGTGAAGCCTGTAAGGGAGATGGCATATTAAAGGTGGAAATGCATTTTCTGCCGGATGTATATGTACCATGTGAAGTATGTAAGGGAAAAAGATATAACAGGGAAACATTACAGGTAAAATACAAGGGAAAGAATATTTCCGATGTGCTGGATATGACAGTAGAGGAAGCATTGGAATTCTTTGAAAACATACCCAGGATTCAGAGAAAAATACAAACCCTCTATGATGTAGGATTAGGATATATTAAACTAGGCCAATCTTCAACAGAGCTATCCGGTGGAGAAGCTCAAAGGGTTAAGCTGGCCACAGAGCTGAGCAGGAAGAGTACAGGCAGGACTGTGTATATACTTGATGAACCAACTACAGGCCTTCACATGGCAGATATCCATAAGCTAATAGATGTTCTAAGAAAGCTTGTGGAAGGAGGAAATACCGTCATAGTAATAGAGCATAATCTGGATGTAATAAAGACAGCTGACTATATAATTGATCTTGGGCCTGAAGGAGGAGACAGGGGTGGCACTATAGTGGCCACAGGGACACCTGAAGAATTGGCAGAAGTTGAAGAATCCTATACAGGGCAGTTTTTGAGGAAGGTTTTAAGGAGATAAAAATGGTATATAAAAACATAGTGGAAGGGATATTTATTAAAAGGCCCAATAGATTTGTAGCACATGTGTTAATTAATGGGAAGGAAGAGATAGTTCATGTTAAGAATACAGGAAGATGCAAGGAGCTATTGGTACCCGGAGCTAAGGTTATACTGGAGGATTGCTTGCATCACAAAAACAGGAAGACAAGGTATTCACTGATTGCAGTGTGGAAGGGCCATATGCTTGTAAATATGGACTCCCAGGTGCCAAATGATGTGGTGTTTGAAGCCCTTAAAGAGGGGAAAATAGAAGGGCTTGAAGATTTAACCATGATTAAAAGAGAAGTTGCCTTTGGCAATTCAAGATATGATATATACTTTGAGTCTAAGAACGAAAAGGGCTTTATTGAGGTTAAAGGGGTTACGCTGGAGATAAATGGCATATCCATGTTTCCCGATGCCCCTACCGAAAGAGGAACAAGGCATATATTGGAGTTAACTGAAGCTGTAAAGGAAGGATATAAGGGAGTAGTGCTGTTTTTAATACAGATGAAGGGACCAACTGTATTTCAGCCTAATTGGGAAATGGATATTAGCTTTTCTCAAGCCATCAGATTTGCCTATGACAATGGCGTAAATGTATTGGCCTATGATTCTATAGTTACGGAAAACAGCATAGTCTTAGGTAAACAAGTAAAAATAGATCTGTAGTAAAATCTCTCCATTAATATATAATGGAGAGATTTTTTGTGATTTATAGAGTTAATTTATATATAATGGATTGTCTTCGTATTATAAAGGATGAAGAATTCAAAGGAAACAAAAACGAACCCTAGAATATTTCAGGAAACACATTATACCTATCCAATGCATCAACAATATCCTTAAATACAAGCTGCCTTAATTCCTTTTCATCTACCCATCTATAGTCAGAATGCTCTCCTGACAGCATTACGTTATTGTTTACAGCCTTACATTTATAAACTATTATTACATCATATCTTTCAGGAGTGGTATGATATGTAGTTGCATATAGTATTTTATCTATTTTAACATCAATGGAAACTTCCTCTTTTATCTCTCTTAAAAGGGCTTCTTCCAAACCTTCCCCATAGTTTATGCTGCCACCGACAAATTCCCATTTTCCTGCACCTATTTTATTTGCACTAGACCTTCTTAATATCAGTACCTTTCCACTATATACTATAATCCCCTTGACTATAACATTGATTTTTTTAACCATAATATAACCTCCAGTTTATTCAATTGACCGAAATTTATCAAATCACAATTACTATTATAATCCATATACTTAAAGGATTATAGAATAATTCTCAAAAAACTATTTAATTCATAGCATGTTTAAGTTTTCTTTTTCTGTCAATAATCCTTATCAAGGAGGGATTAACTATGAAGAAGAAATTAGTGGTTCTGGGATTTATAGTTTTAGCTTTGCTGTTTATATATACAACAGCTTTTTCAATGGGAGAAGAGGGAAAAGGATATATGGATTTTCCTGAGGTAGATTATACAAAAGGAGAAAGGTTTATATATGGCACCATATTAAAAGTAGATTATGAAAATAGAAAGATAATAGTTGAGCAGCACATGGATGATAATAGTCAAGAAGTAAGTCCTATATTATATATTCGAGAGGATGCAATTATTATACTTAAGAGAAATGACAAAGCCATGAATATAGATTT
>DUMS01000027.1 GCA_012839745.1 Tissierellia bacterium | reverse complement strand
TATTCATTAGATAACCACCACCCATCTAATTACAATATATCATAATATTAGATAGGTATCAAATATCTAATAAGCCTTCATCCCAATGACTAAAGTCATGGGCTTTCGGCTAGATTTCTTTGTAATCATTTATTTCCTCCAGATTCTTTCTAAGCTCCTCTGTCTCCTTTTGCTTCTCTTTATTCTTTATATCTATGATATCCCTGATTAATTTTTGTTCCATTTTGTTTCCCTCTGGGGCAAAGCTGTCAGTATTTTCTCCAAGTTCCATAGCCCTCTTCAGCTCTTTATATGTATTTCTCCATTTTACATATCCTATGGTCAAAAACACTATGGATATAGAGAAAAATAGTAAATTCAAGTAGATAATATCCAGCAATGATTTATTTATATCTGTACTGCTTATCAATATCAGGTCCATTATGAGAATCATCAGGAAGAAGAATAAAATTGGCCTATATAAGTCCTTTAGATATTTGAACAAAGTCATGGTATCATATACCCCTGTGATTTTTTGGTTACTATTAGATTCTTTAATCCAATATCCTCTAATTTGCTTCTAAGCCTGTTTACATTTACTGTTAGAGTGTTTTCGCTGATGAAGTACTCGCTTTCCCACAGGACTCTCATAATCTTGTCCCTGGACACAATCTTCCCTCTGTTTCTCATAAGGAGCTGAAGTATTTTGAATTCATTTTTGGTAAGCTCTATAGTTTTTCCATTATATGTGAGGGTTCCATCGTTAATATTTAGAATGGCTCCTTCACATTAAATTATCTGTTCGTCAACCTGTCCATAGGAATAGGCTCTTCTAATAAGCGCCTGCATTTTTGCCAGTAGAATATCCATGGAGAATGGCTTGGTTACATAATCATCTCCACCCATGTTGACTGCCATTACTATATCCATATTGCTATCCCTTGAGGAGAGAAATATTATTGGAACCTTGGATATATCCCTAATCTTTTTGCACCAGTAAAAACCGTCAAAATATGGCAGGTTTATATCCATTATGACCAGATGGGGATTGTGCTTTGCAAACTCCTTTAGTACATCTTCAAAGTCTTGGACGGCAATCCCTTCAAAATTCCACTTGGAAATTCCCTCTTTTATGCTATTGCAAAGGGCTTTATCATCTTCCACTATGAGTACCTTATACATAGTACCACCTCTGTTTGTATTTACCTACCATTAAACACCTTTAAAAAATTCTTCTGATTTTTTATGTTAACATAGCCATGTTTCTCATAAAATCTATGAGCATTCAATCTTTCAAATCTAGATGTAAGTGTTATTCCACTATATCCCTTTTCTTTTGCCCAACATTCCAGCTTATTTATCAGCATATTGCCAACACCGATATTTCTATACTTTTCTTTAACTACAAAACCCATAATTTTTACTAAAGGATCAGAGCAAAGCAACTCATATGGGCTTCCATGAATATAGCCTATTACTTCATTACCCCGTTGAGCAACAAAAACAACATCCTTTGTGTTTTCTATTATATATGCAATTCTATCCTTGACTTTTTCCAGTGGATAAAAATATCCTAACTCCTGATTTAATAAAAATATATCATAATAATCTGTTACTTTTATTTCTCTAATATGTATTTCTCCCATTTCCATTCCTCCTTAATGTTTGTATTGACGCACCGGGCTGCTTTAATCCACTAAAAATCAATTTCTATCTCTACAATATAATGAATGCAATAATTTTGTTGCTTAAATGCTAAATATGCCAGCTATACAAAAAATAACTCCAATTACTCTATGAAATATCAGAGCTCCCTCACTTGGCTCTGAATCCTTTATTTTCCACCCTATTTCCAAATACCAGGCTGCCCTTGGAAAGAAAATATTGAACAACCCAATGAGGATAAGAAAAAACCACATAACAATTCCCCTCCTATCATACCTTTCCTTCTTCTATATTTCTTCTATATATCGTATTAACTTTGTAACCATCATAATTTTCATCACCAATCCTATGCAATAAATATTACCTCATTTCTTTCTTTGCTAATAGCTACAAGGCTTAATGTGCCATGATTCCATTTAAATGATCCCTCTACCTCACTATCATCCATTTTCCCTGTCCACTTTGCAACCTGTAAAAAATGATGGATATACCTATTTATGGAATCTGAATCAGCTTCAAATTTTAACTTATAGCTTTTACTACCCATCATAAAAGCAGGGCTATATCTAAATACGATGTTTTTCCCATTGTCAGGGATTTTCTCGGGAAAATGAGATATCAGCGAATTTTCAGAATATCCATTAAGCTTCAAAAATATTAATCCTTCTAAATAATAGGGTTCAACTGCTCTTATAGTAACAAATAAATAAACTGCAACAAATAACAAAAAAGATATTATTGTAACTATGGCAGGAAATTTCGCATTTCTCAATGAAAAAGACCTCTTGTTTATATCCATAATATCCCCTCAATAGAAACATATTCTACTGGACACTATATCCCCGTCAATATCTATTAACACTGCCCCTATGGGTGTTGTTAATTTAAGTGTATCTATTTGCAGTTATAATCTTTTTTACTTCTTCTACTGGCAAGACATTGGCAAAACGCTTATTCCAGATATTAAAATTATAAAACTCATAAAGCTTTTGCCCAGATAAATACTCATTATCAAAGGTAGTATTTGTTTCCTCTGGAATTATTACATTAAACCCATGCTCAAATGCACTTTTGCAGGTAGCGTCAATGCAATATTCAGTTTGAATTCCCACCAATATAATTGTATCTATGCTTTTACTTTCTAAATACTGTTTTAATCCTGTTTTATAAAATGCACTGTTATAGCTCTTGTTGAAAATCTTATCTCCACTATTTGGAGCTATTTCACTGTATATTTCCAATTCATCAGTTCCATTTTCCAGCTGATTGTATTTTTTGGCAACATGACGTATGTATATTACTTCTATTTCATTATCTCTTGCGGCTGAAATAAGCTCTTTTATATTATCAATTACTTTTTGCTTATTATATAGTTCACCTCTAATGAATTCCGTTTGAACATCTACCACCAATAAAGCACACTTATTCATAATCCTCTACCCCCTATATACTTTGTAATACTCACCCAATGTATTATGGCGGCAAAATTCAATACAAGTGAATAGAAGCAATTCTATTTGAATATATACATTTATCTATTCTACAAATATTCTTAAAATCCTTCTTTTTATAAATCTATATAGTTATTCCGCTTTTAATAACCCTTTTTAAATCACAAAAATATTTTTTAAAAGTTGTTGACAAAATGAATCAAAGGTTATAATATATATTTAAATATTTCATACTTTATCGCTTAAAAGCGTTGAAGGAGAGAAACACATCCCAGATTATTTATAGAGAGTCGGGAAGGGTGGAAACCGATAGTAACAGGATGTGATATATACACTCCCGAGCTGATTTGCTGAAAAGGGAACCTAAGTAGGCAAATCCGAAAGCCCATCGTTACAGGGGATAGGACTGTCAGGTCTGATTTTGAGTGATGACTTATTGTCATAATTAGGGTGGTACCGCGGAGAATCTTTCGTCCCTATGAGTATAGCTATAGGCTATATTGATAGGAACGAAAGATTTTTTTATTACCTTTAGTAAAATTAAAGGAGGAAGTTAAATGAAAAAGAATGTTATAAGTAAATTATTAACTATATTTTTAATAAGCATTGTTTTATTAAGTGGCTGTAGTTCAAAAGAAAGTCAGACAACAGTCGACAAAAAAGCTATTACAATTGGTATAAGCCAGTTGGCAGAACATCCTGCACTGGATGCTGCCAGACGAGGATTTGAAGATGGGCTGAAGGAACTTGGAATTGAAGCTGATATAGAGTATCAAAATGCTCAGGGAGATATCCCAACATCCTTAAGCATAGCTCAAAAATTTGTAAAGGATGGAGTGGATTTAATATTTGCCATAGCAACATCGGCAGCGCAAAGTGCTAAACAGGCAACTGATGAAATTCCAATAGTATTTAGTGCAGTTACAGACCCCGTTGAGGCTGAACTTGTAAAATCAATGGACTCTCCAGGAGGAAATATAACAGGAACTTCTGATGAAAGCCCAATGGATAGACAACTAAAGCTATTTAAAGAAATAGACAGCAGTATAAAAAGAGTTGGAATAGTTTTTAATACCAGTGAACCTAACTCGCAGGTTCAGGTAAAAAAAGCAAAGGAACTAGCAGCTACCCTGGGCTTGGAAATAGTTGAAGTAGGAATAAATACAATTAATGATATTCCTCAGGCTGTTGATTCTATTATAAAAAAAGTTGATGCTATATACACAATTACTGACAACATGGTAGCTTCTGCTATTAACGTGGTAGCGGAAAAGGCTATTGAAAACAATATGATTACTGTAGGGGCAGAAGAATCCCATGTTACAGGTAGCATACTTATAACTGACGGTATCAGCTATTATGAACTTGGTAAGCAATCAGCAAAAATAGCCAAGGAAATACTAATAGACGGAAAATCTCCTTCTGTAATTCCTGTAGAAACTGCTGTTAACACAAAAAAAGTATATAACGAAGAAACATTAAATGCTTTAGGATTGGATATAAACAGTGAGGTATTCAAGGATGCTGAGAAAATAGCAAAGTAATTAGCTTTGGAGGTGCAAGATGAATTCACTAATTATAACATCTATAGAACAGGGATTAATATTCGCAGTATTGGCAATGGGGATATTCATAACATACAAGATACTGGATATGGCAGACCTTTCTGTTGAGGGAACATTCCCCTTTGGAGCCTTTATATTTGCAAAACTTGTCTCTACGGGAGTTAACCCTTTTGTTAGCACCATACTTGCATTTGGTATTGGTTCATTGGCAGGCCTTATGACAGCTGTGTTATTTATAAAGCTAAAGATAAAACCTCTATTGGCAGGCATTTTGACAATGACCACCCTTTACTCTATTAACCTGAGAATCAACGGAAAATCAAATATACCTCTTTTTAACTTTGAATCAGTATTTGATATAGGACCTGCTTTACTGATATTAGTCGTTACAGTTATGGCAATTAAAATAACACTGGATCAGTTTTTAAAAACAGAAATAGGATATCTGCTGATAGCTACAGGGGACAATGAATCTCTCGTAAAGTCCCTTGGAGCTAATTCCAATAAATTTAAAACAATTGGCCTTATGCTATCAAATGGCTTAATAGCTTTCAGCGGAGCGCTGATGGCTCAATATCAAGGGTTTGCAGATATTTCAATGGGAACAGGTATTATTGTAATAGGTCTTGCATCTATCATAATAGGAGACACAATAAAGAAAGATTCAAGCATTTTCAATAGTACAACAAGAGCAATACTAGGAGCTATTATCTATAAAATAATAGGTGGCATAGCAATTGATTTAGGTTTGTCACCTAATGATTTAAAGGCAATAAGTGCAATTATAGTTATAATATTTATAGCTTATAACAATTTGGCATCTGATTTTTTAGCATCAATAAAGAATAAAGGAGAAAAGAAATATGCTAACAATACAAGGATTATCGAAAAAGTTTTACAAAGGCACTGAAAATGAAATAGAGGTATTTAATAATTTCAACCTGTATATAGAGGAAAACAAATGTACTGCAATAATAGGGCCTAACGGATGTGGCAAGAGCACTCTTCTTAACATACTGGCTGGAAGTATTTTGCCTGATTCAGGAAGAATAATATTAAATGGCGAGGACATATCAAATCTAAGCGAAGAAAATAGGTCAAGGCTTATTGGAAGAGTATATCAGGATCCATCTATGGGTGTTTCCCCCAGCTTGACCATATTGGAAAACATGTCCCTGGCAGATAAAAAAGGAGAGAAATTTACCTTAAGAAGACTGGTTAAGAAAAATACTATAGATAAGTACGTAGAAATACTGAAAAGCCTTGATTTAGGACTTGAACATAAATTAAATACTAAAGTAAAGTATCTGTCCGGCGGGCAGAGGCAATCCCTGTCCCTTATTATGGCTACTATGAAGCATCCTGATTTGCTGCTATTAGATGAGCACACAGCAGCTTTAGACCCTAAAACTTCATATATAATAATGGAAAAGACCAAGGAACTGATTGATAAATATAAAATTACTACTATTATGATATCTCACAATATGAAGGATGCCATCAGATATTCCGACAGAATAATTATGCTTAACAAAGGTAAGATAGTACTGGATAAGCCTAGCAAAAACACTGCTGAAGAAGAATTAATTGAAATATACAGAACCAAGCTATTTGAGCAAATTGCATAATAAGCAAAAATCCTCAAGGGTTTAATTACCCTTGAGAATTGCTTATAATTATTAGATGCTAAATATCCCCACTATACATAGAATAACTCCCATTATTCTATGAAATACCAAAGCTCCCTCACTTGGCTCTGAATCCTTTATTTTCCACCCTATTTCCAAATACCAGGCTGCTTTTGGAAAGAAATAACCATGTTTTTTGTAATCTTTTTCATATCCTCTTAGTAAAGATTATCTCTAAAGGTTCATTTTCCAACAGCAAACTGCCCGAATCCTTATATCCCAGCTTTCTGTAAAAATGCTGTGCCTGTTCATTTGATAAAGTGGATGTCATAACCAGATCATATCCCTTGTTCTTCATTTCACTTTCCCAGAACCTGACCAGTTCTTTCCCTATTCCCTTATTTCTATAGTCTTCATCTAGATAAATCATATTCATAAATGGAATGTTGTCCCAGAAGTAGCCATATCTTAACCAGCCAATAATTTGGTTTTTCTGATTCTTTACTACTATTATCTCCTTCTCTTTTAGCTTATTTTTTATTAAATGCTTTGATACATACCTATCATTATCAAATATAAACTGAAAGTCTGATTCACTTGCATATTCAATTTTCATTCTTAACACTCCCGCTTTTTATAATCAATTGTAAAACAATGCTTTTGCCTGTTACAATACTCCTGTTTTTCTATATTTATTTTATATAATATTCTATATTTTCTCGTCATACTCCTTCTTGTTCGGGCAAGATTTTCCTAAATACCTTAATACTAGATAAATATTCAAGTCTAATAACTGCATTATCCATTACCTGATTGACATAATCTTTAGAATATGAAAAAATTATTATATGATTATTGGCTGGTGATAATATGAGCATACCTGAACACTTAAGGGAAAAGATTCAATCAATACCTGAAAAACCAGGTATATACAAGATGAAGGATTCCCATGGAAACATAATATATATAGGCAAAAGCAAATGCTTGAACAAAAGAGTAAAATCTTACTTCCAATCAAACCATGAATGGGAAAAGATAAAAAGACTTGTTTTCAACATTCAGGATATAGATATAATAGTAACAGACACCCACCTGGAAGCCCAACTATTGGAATGTGCAATGATAAAGAAGTACAAGCCTATTTACAATTCTCAGTTTGCAAGGGATAAAAACTATGTCTATTTAAAAATTGAGGACAATGGAGAAAAACCCTTATCCATCACATATAACAAAGATGGAACATATACATTTGGTCCATATAGAAGCAAGTATTACATATATGACCTTATAGATCTATTAACAAAGCTATACCCCATAAAAAAATCGGGAAATTCCTTTGAGTTTGATTACAATCCCCTTCCTGTTGCCATGAATGAAAAAGAATTTCAGGAAAACAGGCTGAGCTTAATAAATTTATTCTCAAATATGGACTCATTGAAAGTTTTTCTTGATATATTAAAGGCTAAAATGGAAGAGGCTTCACTAACCCTTCATTTTGAGAGAGCATCACAGCTCAGAGATATATATTTATGTTTAGAGCAGCTGTATAACTCTCAAAATAACAACATAACAAAGGACAAGGAAATAATAATGGGTGAAAAAATTGATGATGGTTATAAGCTATTCTATATATCCGATGGAAATTTGATATTGAAGAGGAAATTTAAGGAGATATCCATTGAGGATGTTAAGGATTTCATAAACAGAGCTAATATATTAAAGAAAAACAGGGTATCGAATAAAAGTGAAAAGAGCATAATGGATTTTAAGTCCATAATAAATATGGAATTAAAAAGCAGCTATTATAGAATTGTTGACGAAGAATTCAACGTCCGTGAGTTCATTAGAGGCCTTATAAAATTATAGCAGGATGGCAGATGCCATCCCTTTATTATTGCTGCCATACCTTAAGAATTACCCACATCCCCAATAAAAAGCTTATCATATTAGCAGTTATTGCATAGAGTATTCGCCTTCTAATGGAATGCTCCTTAAGATACTTTTTATATAATTTGGTTTCAATTAATAAAATACCTATTTCGAAGGGTATGTATAACAGAAATGCAGCCATTGAGCCTGCAAAATACATAGCGCTAAAAACTATTAGGGTAAGAAGTATCTGAGTGAATAAGTTCACCATAATAAAGGGCTTCCAGTTTTTTCTTAGGCTAAAGCGAAATAGAATCAACATTATTCCTTCAACTATCAGGGTGGCAGTAAAGGTCATTGTGAACTGCTTTATATAAGAGAGCGAAGCTGAAGCTTCCCATATTTTATTCTTAGCATAATCATAATATACAGTGCTTTCAAAGGCCTTTCTTTTAATGTCTTCTGATACAGTAACCTTCCCTGACTTTTCCACCAATATGACCTTAAACCTTTCAGGTGTTCCTACATAGCTGAACTTATGGACCATAGTGTCTCCTTCCCTTACACCTGTCAATTTCCCGAAAAGAGGCGCTTTGGTACCAGTAACCAGTGCAGGTCTCCATCCGTCCTCATTGTACTCCCTTAAAATGCTTATCATGTTTTCATCATATTCATCATCTTCTCTTATATTTGAATAAGTACTTTTTTTATCATAATCTATAAGCAAGTCCAAATAGTATTCATCCTCAGGTGGATTTAAAACAATTAACTTAATGATAGGCTTAGGTCCCACGTCTGCACAGGCTGTAAACGGCAATAGCAAAACTATTGATAAAGCTATTAAAATAACTTCTGCTGATTTTTTCATATTAGCTTCCTCCTGATTATATATTTGCAGTATTAATTCTACAGAATATATTTAAAATCCTCTAATTTATTATCTGTTTATTGTTTTAAAAATGGGTATAAGTACATTGAAAAAACCTCCATTTCATTATTAAAAGGGATGGTTGCAAGTCATCCTTCTTTAATTTAAAACTCTAAAGGGTATTATAAAGGCTATTACAATAATTACAAACCCACTTAATTGATTCATAAATATAGCAAATTCTGTAGGTTCTCCTCCATGAACAGATAAGAAATGTCCAATTCTCCACATTTTTTCAGGATACATTATTGAAGCAAGTCCAAGCAGTATAATTAAAGCAATGAATATCTCTAAAAATACATAAGCAGGTTTTTGACTGGCATAATGATAGGTAGAATTTAGCTCTTATATTTTCTCCATCACCTGAACTCCTCCTTATATATCCATATGTTATATATTCTCTATTCTGTATAAAATTCCTGTATTATTTTAATAAAAAACTTAATTATGGGTATCAAATAAAATAATATAAAGAAAGATGGTGAGTTTATGACTGATTTATTAAATAAAAAATGCATTCCATGTAGTGTTGGTGCTCCTACTCTAGAAGAAGATGAAATAGCAGAGCTTATGAAGTCCCTGAAGGAAGGCTGGGAAGCAGTAGATAATAAAAAGCTTAGGAAAACCTACAAATTCAAAAACTTCAAAGAAGCATTGGACTTTACTAACAAAGTAGGCGCAATAGCCGAAGAGGAAGGTCATCATCCTGATATATATCTTTCCTGGGGAAAGGTAGTCATTGAGCTATGGACTCACAAAATAGGAGGCCTTCACGAAAATGATTTCATACTTGCAGCAAAGATTGATGAGTTAAATTAGGTCATCTGGCATTTAATCTGCCAGATGTTTTTATGTATATTTGACTTATGCTATGTAATAATGTATATTTAACTAGGATAAATAGACTAATATGCACAAAGGAGAGATACTTTGAAAGCAGTAATTTTTGACATGGACGGCGTAATAATCAATAGTGAGCCTTTGCACCAAAAAGTTGAAAGGGAGATAGTGGAAGAACTAGGCGGAAAATTAAGCGACGATGATGTTGCATCTTTTGTCGGGGCAACAGATTACAGCATGTGGAGTAAAATAAAAGAAAAGTTTAACTTAGAGCTTTCAGTAGAGAAATTAATAGAAATCAAAAAGGAAAGATTTATGAAAGAAATTGATGAAATTCAGTTAGTTCCTAATTTTATGAATTTTATGCTTACCTTACACAAAGAAGGATATCTAATGGCCATAGCTTCATCTAATAACAGGAGAATTGTAGATGCAATTGTAAACAGATTTGAACTATATAAATATATGAAATTTGTAATTAGCGGTGAGGAAGTAAAAAGAAGCAAACCAGATCCAGAAATATTCCTAACCGCAGCTAAAAAGATGAATGTAACTCCTTCTGATTGCATAGTCGTAGAGGATGCAACCAATGGAGTGAAAGCTGCAAAAGCTGCAGGAATGAAATGCATAGGGCTAAAAAATACCTATACCGGAAATCAGGATTTATCTGAAGCAGATTTAATTATTGAAAATTTCAATGAACTAAATTTGGATACTCTAAAAAGCTTATAAATAAAGGGAAGGCTTTTATGCCCCCCCTTAAACTATATTTCTTGCCATTAATGCTCCACCTATGGAACCTGCATATCTAGCCAGCGAGCTAGTACTTACCCTTTGGTTAAGGCTTTTGGATAAAAGCTCAATAAATGGATCCAATTCACAAAGGCCACCAGTTAAATATATTTCACCCTTTATTCCTTGTTTATTAAGAAGGGTCTTGATACGACCAATTATGGAATTTAATACACCTCGTGCAATATCCTCCCTTTTAGCCCCTCTTCCAATAAGGCTTATTACCTCAGATTCAGCAAACACAGTACACATGCTGGTTATGCTTATATCCCTTCCCTTTAGTGCCATTTGGCACATATCATTTAGAGATACCCCCAGGGTATTTGCCATAAGCTCCAGAAAACGGCCTGTACCTGCTGCACATTTGTCATTCATTATAAAACTGGTAACCTTACCCTCTTCAACTGTAATTACCTTAGTATCCTGGCCACCTATATCTATAACTGTCGTCATATGGCTGCCTGTCAGGAAATATGCCCCTTTGCCATGGCAGGTTATTTCTGTTACAGTCTTATGAGCATAGGGAACTGATACCCGTCCATAGCCCGTTGCAACTATTCTTGCCTTTTCTATATCAATGCCTTCCTTTTCAAGCCTTTTCCTAATAATATTTGAAGTCTCCACACTGCTCCATCCTGTAGGCATTACAAAATTAAGCTTAAGCTCTTCATCATCAAGTACAGATACCTTTGAGGCAGTTGACCCTATATCTATTCCTATATAGTGCATGCTATCACGCCCTTTATCGTCTATTCTAATTTATATAAACCTTTAATCTCTATCGAGTTTTCTTCAATCAATGCCTTTATGCTTTCCTCATCTTCCTTATTGTACATGATAGATATGCCACAGCAGGATGAAAGCTTTCTAGGAGTAGGTGATATAACATATTTTATCTTGTTTGCCTTTAATAATGATTCCAGTTTAAGCCCCTGACTATAGTTGGGAAAGAGAATATAATTCTTTTCCAACTATATCATCTCCAGGAATGCCTCTACTCTTGTCTTTATTTGTCCTGCGTCTTCTTCAGAGTAGTCAGTTTCAATATTTAATAGTGGTATGTTCTTTTCCTTCAGTGCCTTTTCAACCTTTCCATATTCAATTGCGTAGGTATGGCAGAATGACAGATTATAGTATATTACTCCATCAACATCATATTCTTCCGCATATCTTAAAATATCGTCTATCCTTCCTCTATTGGGGGTAAAGCATGCACAGTTTATATTCATATATCTGTCTGCAAGGTTCCTTACAAGGTCATCAATTGTATCTCCTTCACTGGATACTTCATTTTCAAAATATCTGGTTCCTGTACATGTTTCTTCAACAACAACCTCTGCACCCAACCCTTCAATTATTGAATGCAGTTTCCAGTTTGGTACAGCCATAGGAGTTCCTGTTATCATTATTCTCTTCATGCCATTAGCATTAGGAGTTTTTACTCTATCTTCCAGCTCATCACACAGTTCATTTGTCTTCTCTATGAATCTTTCTATATCATCCATAAATGCAATCTGACTTACCAGCAATGCATCAAGGCCACTAATTGGTGAAGGTATATTCTTTCTTAAATCGTATAGCCTCTTTAGAGCTCTTCTCTTTCTATTGCATAGGTCTATGGTCTCCCTCAGCCTTTCAACTGTTATCTTATTTCCAGTTAATTCTTCCATCTTCTTTATGAACAGCTTTATTTCATCCTGCCACTCTTCATAGTTCTTTTCCCTTTTCATCTGAGGAAGCTCCATTATATGTACTGGCACATATTCTTCCATTATTTCATATGCCTTCTTCTTTCCATCGCAAGTTGTCTCTCCTACAATCATATCGCAGGATTGAAAATATGGACAGGTACGGCTTACTTTAGCCCCTACAAATGCCTTAACCAATGGACATAGATTTCTTGGCAATACTTTTTCCCCGTCTGCAATCCAGAATTGACTTCCTGAGCAAAGCCCAACACCTACTGCACCAGCTGCAAGTATTACTTCATCAGGGACGAATACACAAAAGGTTCCTATAACTTTTTTCCCATTATTCTTTTCTTCCTGTATTTCCTGTATTCTGGCTCCATGAACTTCTGCCAGTGCATAGTTAAAGTAGTTCATTGCATCTGGCCTGTTTTCCTGACTAAGGTAAATATCCCCAAATGCTTGAGGCAATGCTTCACAAAGAACATCATGTTTCTCTAAATCCATACCTAAATTCTTCCACATGTCTCTATAATCGCCCATTATTATTCCTCCTTGTTAATCAATTCACTAAAAATTATATCATCAAGGAATCTAATAAAGAACGATTATAGAAATATTTGATGGATGCACAACAATCCATAAAAAAGATATATGCCTGGCATATAAGACAGGAGAACCGTCCCCCTGTCATATAATATTGTACCTAGCAAATAAGCAACTCCTCCCATAATAAAAGCTTTAATTTTTTGCTGCCTTATTTTATCTTCCATCATCATCCTCCTCTTCATATATGAAAATATCCTCTATGGCCATTCCAAAATATCGGGCTATTCTAAAAGCCAAAAGAATCGAAGGATTATACCTCCCGTTTTCCAGTGAACTAATTGTCTGCCTGGATACCCCAAGAATATCTGCCAGTTCCTCTTGACTAATGCCCCTTATAGCTCTAATCTCCTTTAACCTGTTTTTCATTTTATAAACACCTCATATGTAAAGCTTCCTTTACATATATATTATCCACTTTATTCCTTTTTGTCAAGCATGCTTTACATAAATATATTGCTAATCCATTATGATAAAAGCTCCTCTTGAGTCATTAATAAATAATAACTGTCATTATGCTTATTTGAAACTTGTTCTTTGATACATGGATTTTATATCTGTAGGGTTTTATATCTGAAACATATTTATTAAAAAGATAAGGATGGTAAATCCATCCTTATCTTTGCAGTTTAATATTTCTCTTTATATATGGATACTCTATATACTCCTGTCCCTCTATATATAGTTCGCCGGGTATTAGATATTCATCAAAATGGTCTTTATTCATATCCATCCTTTCAAATTGCTCCTTGCTTAAGGTTATATTCTGTCTAAAGACGAAGTAGTGATATTCATCTGACCATAACTTGCTTTCCAGATCCTTTACCTTGCCTTTTGAATCCCTAATTTCATATTCCAATGGTGTACCACTAAAGTAATAATCCCTTTTAATGGGAACATCTTCTTCTCCATCTTTAATATATGTTGTTTCATCTATTCTCAGATATAAATAGGTTTTTATATACTTCCTATTCCAGCTTCTATCTTCCTTAACCATTATCTCTGTACTATCTTCACTGTATTTTATACCCTCAATGGTAATTCTACTATTCTGGTATTTTATAACCTGTGGAAGATTATCCCAATCTATATTATACTTTTCAAGGCCTCCCATAGTATATGTGCAGGTGTTTACTATTATTTCGATATCAGATGGGTCTTCGAGATAAAGGCTTTGGATATCAAACTCCCTATTTACAAACCCATAGCTTCTATATGCCATGCTTCCTCCCCTGCTTAACTCTGATCTTGCGTAGGTTTTTCCTCCAGCCTTTATTAAGAATGTTACATTTTCGATGTAGCGTCCACTTTCTGCATTGTATACATTGAACTTATAATGGATTCTTGTAGTAGTAGGAGCTATGGTTACTTTTTCTATGACCAGTTCATTTCCATTCAGGTCTATTTCCTCATCCACAAAATAGACCTTGGAAGGAATTTTCTTTGCAGGTATGGTCATATCCCAATTTCCGCTTACTTCTACTATGGATTCTTCATTTTCATTAATAAGGCTCATCAGCTTATTTAAGTGTATTTCCACCATTCCTTCATCCTTATCCAAAGGCTCTGTATATACCATTAATTTAACAGTATTCTCATCTTCTGCATAAAGAGGAGAATAATTTACTAGTGGAGGAATGTCTTCAAACACTTTTCTTATATCCCCACTTACTGATATAGAACATGGATTAGAATTATCTCCTCCATATGGTGTAAATCTAGTATTACCTTTTAAATCCTCAATCTTTAGAAGAATAATTGTGTTTAGATCATCTGCTATTATTCCCTCTGCCGTAACCCTAATATCCTTATCCGTCACAGATATATTCAGCTTCTCCCCTACACCATTTTCTATAAGATTTTCCCAGGCTGAAATCTGCCTTTCACTGCTTCTCTTCCACCATTTTATAAAGTCGAATATATCTGTAGCAAAAACTGTTACTGCCAGCATTAATGAAAGAATTGCTGCTATTAATCCCATTCTTGTAAATAATCCAGTAGATTTTTTCTTCATTATATTTGGGTTTAGATTCAGTTCCTTGCCTGTATCAATTTTGCTGAAATTATCTATTACATAGTCAATAGTTGACTTGATTTCAGCATATTCATTGCTGCATTCACTGCAAGTTTTTAAGTGCTCCTCTATTGCTTTTACTTCTTCACTATCTAAATTACCATCCATATAATCCATAAGCTTATACTTAACAATATTGCAGTCCATATCTACACCTCCTTTACTAGTTTTTTAAGCTCCCTAATACCTCTATAAATTCTGGACTTTACAGTCCCTATTGGAATATCAAGAATATTAGCTATTTCCTCCTGGCTGTATCCAGATATGTATTTTAATACTATTACTTCCCTGTATATATCATCTATGGCATTAAGTTCCTGGAAAAAGTTATACTCATCTATATGATGCTCATCAAAGTCGATACTTTCCTGTAATACTTCCTTCTTCCTATGCCTTAATCTTTTTCTACATTCATTTATGAGTATACTAATATACCAGGTTTCGAAGTAATTGGGATTTTTCAATGTATCTATATTCTCATATACCTTTATAAGGGTATCCTGAAATACATCCTCTATGTCTGCATGATTGTATAGATAAGACCAGGCAATTTTATATAGCTTATCCTTATTTCCATGAATCCACTGTACCAGGTCTTGCAATTGACCTTTCTTTATATCGTTTACAAGCCTTTTATTTTCTAAATTAACAGTGCTCATTCCATCCTCCCCTCTACTAATTAGATGGATATATGTACAAAAAAGTTCCCTGAAATAAAAATATTTATGTAATAAATATAGCACAAAAAAATAAGACAGAAGAACCGTCCCTCTGTCTTCCCTCTGTCTTCTTGTCTTCTGTCCTGCTATGCATTTAAATCTATATGGCAATATCCTCCCGGGTTTTTCTTAAGGTATTTCTGGTGATACTCTTCTGCATCGTAGAATGCCTTTAGAGGCTCTACTTCTGTGACTATTGGCTTATCGTATTTTTTCTTCTGTTCCTCAAATGTCTTCATAATTGTTGGAAGGTCATTTTCATCAATATAGTATATTCCGGTTCTATACTGACTTCCTATATCTGCACCCTGGCGATTTAGAAGTGTTGGGTCTATTATCCTCCAAAATCTGTTTAACAATTCCTCCAGCGGTAAGATATTTTCATCATATTTTACATAGCAGGCCTCTGCATGACCGGTAGTATTGGTGCAAACCTCCTCGTAGGTAGGATTTTCAGTATGACCATTAGCATATCCTACCTTTGTCTCAAGTACTCCATCAATCCTGGACATGTACTCCTCTACACCCCAAAAACATCCACCAGCAAATACAATTTCCTTTGTCATAACTCATCTCCTCCTATCTATAATTCATTTATAAAATTAATTAACTCCTGAACGAATCTTTTATTCAAAGGCAATGTTGGATTGCTATAGGTTGCTATGTTTCCTTCTCTGTCCTCTGGAGCATCCTTTAGTATGTGGTTCATTCCTTCAATTATTACAAGTTTGCTCTCCGGATTTCCTTCATAAAGCCTGTTGGCATCCTCTACAGTAATCTGAATATCGTTATCTCCCTGTATTATCAGCACAGGCTCTTCCACCTTGGATATTTCCTCTACAGGGTCATATTTAAACCATGATATTAGATAAGGCTGAACACTTGGCCTAAATAAGGAATACAAACCTTCAGGCACATCATCTACCAGGTTTCCTTTCATTAGCTCATCCATAATAGGCTTACAGATTTCAAATACCTGTTGTGATTGTGCCTTAAGCTGCCTTTCCAGTGTTTCATAGGCAGAGTATCCTACTCCTGCTATAGATACAAACCCATCTACATCAGTGTTGTTAACTGCTACAGCTCCAATTAATGCTCCTTCACTATGGCCTATTACCACAACCTTATTAAATCTGTTATCCTTCTTAAGCTTTTCTATCCATCCTACTACATCATTTACATAATCTTCAAATACCAGATCCTCTTCCTTTTCAATCAGAGAAGCACTTTCCCCTATTCCCCTCTTGTCAAATCTCACTGAAGATATGCCTTCCTTAGCCAAAGCTTCGGCTATCATCTTAAGGCTATTGTTTTTCATTGAAGAATTGTTTCCATTTCTGTCTGTTGGACCGGAGCCTGCTATTATAAGTGCCACTGTAGAACCTTCTCTATCCTTTGGCATCATAAGGGTTCCATAAATCTTTCCCTTATCAACATCAAGATTGTACTCTTCTTCAATATAGTGTAGATTAGCTTCATCCTCATTTTGACTTTTATCATTGCATCCCGTTAAAGCAAAAATGAATGCAAAAATCAGCACAAAGATAATTATAATCCTTCTTTTCATATATTCACCGCTTTCAACTATTCTACTATTCCAATACTGGAAAATGGATATATTCTCATTATAGCTTTGCCAATTATATCTTCCTCATCTACAAGCCCTATTATATTGTTCCTTGAATCAAGGCTATTGGTCCTGTTGTCCCCCATTACAAAAACCTTGCCTTCAGGGATTTTATCAATCTTTACATTGCCTGGAGTTATGCTTCCGTTTATATATTCTTCATCTAACTTAACATTATTTACTATTACGCTTCCATCTTTTACAATAATGCTATCCCCTTCTACAGCAATGACCCTTTTGATTAATTTCTTATGTTTGCCTATTCTCCATCTTGCAATGGAATTTAATCCTGCTACATCACTTTCATCTATTTCCAGGTCAGTCTTAAGCACTACAATGTCTCCCTTTTTTATCTTTCCGTGAACATTGTAGGTTATTAGAAAATCCCCATCCTTCAATGTAGGATTCATAGAGTTTCCAAAAACCTTGGTACCTCCTATGAAGGAGTTAATTATAACTGCCAAAACTACAGCAAAGCCAAATACCTTTATCCATTCAATAATTTCCCTTTTCATATCCTTCACCTTCTTAAATATACTATATACCAATTATGCTCATAAACCAGGGTATCAAAAACACGCTTATAATACCTGCCACAGTTATGGATAGTGAAGATAGGGCCCCTTCCACTTCCCCTATTTCCATTGCCTTGGCAGTCCCCAGTACATGGGATGCTGTACCAAAGGATACCCCCTTTGAAATCCTGTCTTTAATTCTAAACAGCTTGAATACATATTCTCCTAATATGTTTCCGCTTATACCTGCTATTGCTGTAAATATTACTGCCAGATTGGGCAATCCACCTATGCTTTTTGCAAGGTCAAGGGATATGGCAGCTGTTGTGGATTTTGGAAACATTGATATCATAATTATATCGTCAATTCCAAAGGCTCTGCAAAGAACAAATATGGTTACAAGGCCAGCAAGGCTTCCTGTCGTTATCCCAATTAATATTGAAATCCATCTTCCCTTTAGCAGATGTATGTTTTTATAAAGGGGAACGGCTAATACAACTGTTGCAGGAGCTATAAAAAAGCTAATAATGCTGCCACCCTTGTTGTATATTTCATAGTCTATGTTTAAATTAATCAAAAGCATTATAATAAGAGCTGTTGCTATGAGAATTGGGTTAAAAATAGCCTTTTTAGTCTTTTGATTGATATATTTGCCAAAGAAAAACGCAATTATTGTAATAGTTACCCCAAATAAAGGGGATTCAAAATACTGGCTCATGCATTCCCCTCCTTCCTGCTCCTTGCCATAAGCCTGTCAATAAGCTGAACAACAGCTCCTGTAACTCCCATTACTACAACCGTAGATACTATTGCTATAAAAAGTATCTGTGCCCATACATCCTTTATCTGACTCAAATATACCATAACACCTACATTTGCAGGAACAAAGAATATGGAAATGTGGTCGAGCAATACATTTGTTATATTCTCAATCCATTTTAGCTTTATTATCTTTGTAAGCAACAAAATCAGTAGGATCATCATTCCCAATATTGTTCCAGGAATAAAAAGATTGAATTTAGTCTGCAGGATTTGTCCAACAGACAGTATCAATAAAACAATGCTAAGTTGCCTTAAAGTTTTCAAAACACTGCCCCCTTATTTTGCTATTTTATATTAATCAGCATTACACATTCTATATTGTAAATGAAATATTGTCCATTTATCTGGTCATACCTGCCATTAACACCTGTTATTATATACTTAACCTGTACATTATCATTTTCGTCAATAATAGTAGCCTCCTCAGGACTTAGCATATTTTGTAGTCCTTTACCTCCAAGCTCATAGTCCTCCAGTATATTAATTATATCATCCTTCAAATCCTTTTCGTACAGCAGTACATCTCCCTGTGTGATACTAAAAATACTGTTATCTCGGAGGGACATTGTTAAATTGTCTATTTCTCTTTCTCCACCTAACAATGCATTGCTGTTAACAAAATAGTCATATTCCTTAACATCTACTACATTAGCTAAGCCATATTCTGTACTAACATAGAAATAATCTCTATCAGTTAGATTCTTCTCTGTAAATGGGAAGCCAAATACTGCTTTCATATTTGTGTCAGTAAGCATAAATCCTTCATTTAAAACCCTGACATCTTCCAGGGAATGATTAGTGTCAAAGTATCTTAGAATCATGCTGATTTCCTCTTTGTCCTCTGTTGGTATGTCGCTTTTGGCTATTATCTCATTTCCCTGAAGCATCCCATTTCTCTCAAGTATAGATTCAAGCCTGTTATTTTGGCTGAACTTTGCAACAGTGAAACTGCTTAAAGGCCCAAATACGGAAATCAGTGCAACTATTGCCAGTGATACAGGAATAATGATGTTTCCCAGCTTCCTGTTGAATATAAAATATATCATTATTCCTGTTACCCACAATCCCATTACAATACCATAGTACCTGTTTTCTGTTAAACCATATGCATTTATCCTAATACCAATAGCTATGAACATCATCACCAGAATTGGAATTATGAATATGGGGAAAAATCTCCTGAATTTCTCTGCCCACCTGTTATCCTTTAAGATAGGAGTAATGAAAAATATCACAGCAACGCTTACAATTGAATACCACAATACCAAATTGGGATACCAATCCCTGTGGCCAGTTTCTGGTGATTATTATTTTTAAGAAATACGCATATAAAATTGCAGAGTACACCGTAATTAAAGGCATGACTATATATAGTAACAACACCTTCAACGCCTTTGGATAATCCTTCTGATAGCTATCCCTTTCTACTACAGGGATTTTTGCAAGGAAATATGAAGGAGCAAATATACCTCCAATTATTATGAATGTATACAGTACAAATTTTTCTGGTATGTCTACATCAAACAGCTGATTTATTGTAAATAAAATTATTGCAATACCTAAAAACAAGACATAGGAATATATCATCGTCAATATGAAGCCTGAAAGCACATCTATAATATAGCTTTCATATCCTTCCCTTTTCCCAATCCAGGGAATAAATGCAAAGGCTAGATACAAAAATATTGAAACCCCTATATATTTTGAAATGCTTATCCAATTTACTTCATCCAGAAAAAGGAAATAATATAGTATTAAAAAAATAGCTCCAATTATATAGCCTGAAATTCTATGGGCTTTTTTTATCTCTTCTTTTCTTTCAAATATCAGATTTATACATGCAGAAAGAGGTACCCCCATTGCCAGTATCATACATATTCTGCTTAAAGTATCCCTTGCATTCTGTGTCAAATCAGAGTATTGTTCAATTAAGTAAATCAACATTATAACCAATGCAGTAGATACTGCAATTGTCACCGGAAATCTCCTAAAGCCATTTTTTATAGTGCTTATTATGCTGCTAAATCTATTTCCTAATTTCATAACAATTTCCTCCTAATAGCTTTTTCTTAATTTTATCATATTTTATTATTATGTAAAATACTATAAATATAGCATAAAACCTCTTACTTATTTAGTAAGAGGCTAATACTATCTGCTTATTAATTCTACCAGTTTTTCCTCAATATATACCTTAAAAGCCTTGTCTCCTATAGTTACCTTTTCTTCTTCATATATACTGGGCGTAATCTTAAAAATATATTTATAATAAGCTTATTCCCGTCCATAAAAACCTTTTCACACCCTGCACACTCTCCTCAATAGAATTCATCCACTTCTGTTTCAAAATATCTTTTCACATTATATGGAGTAAAAATTCCCTTATCTGTAACCACACCGCTTACTAAATGTGGTGGAGTAATGTCAAAAGAAGGATAGTAGCCTTTAACTCCATCCATGGTATTCTTTATGCCCCTTGCCTCAAGTACCAGGTTAGGATCTCTTTCCTCAATTGTTACCTGTGATATATTTTCATACTCCCTGTCTGGAATTCCTGTTACAAAATAAGGCACTCCATGATATTTGGCAACAATGGCTATCTGGTAGGTCCCAATTTTATTGACTACATGACCATCCAGACATATGGCATCAGCAGCGGATGTAAACAAATCTATCTTTTTAGTTACCATTGTATAGGCAGGCATATTGTCTGTAATTACAGTTGTATCAAACCCCATGTCATGTGCAACGCTGGCAGTAAGTCTGGCTCCCTGAAAATAAGGCCTTGTTTCAGGAACAAATAGCTTTATATCATTACCTCTATTTCTGCACACCTTCAGGAACATTCCAACAATTGTCTCTCCAAAGCATTGGGTCATTATATGCCCTTTATCCGGAAATAGATCTACAAGGTATTCAGCAACCTTTTCCATGGTAGAATACCTGCGGTTTAGTGAATCAATAGTGCGGTTAAATATGGCTTCATCAACCTTTCTGCCTTCTTCTATAGCAGCTTTTGCTGTATTAAGGCATCCTTCAGTTACCTTTGCCATTCTGTTTACAGTAGTCGGTCTTGCATGGGACAGAGTATAGGCTGCCTTCTTCAGGTACTCCCACATGTCCTTACTATTCATATTCCTGCATTCATAGGCTGCCAAAGCCATGCCCATGCCTGCAGCTGTATAGGGTCCTGCACTTTGAGTAACCATGTCATGAATTGCTTGTGCCACTTCCTCATGAGTTAGGCAGGTTACGTATTCCACCTTTGTGGGATACACCCTTCTATCCAGAATTCTAACCTTTCCGTCCTCATACCAGGCAACATTTTCATATCTGAGCATGAAGGCTAATCCTTCGTCCTTTCTAATCACCTTATCACCTCTAAATCAGTTAATCTCCTTTACTATTTCACCAATAAGCCTTCTGAATTTTTCCGATGCTTTAGCACCTGTTTCATCAACTTCCTCTGAAGTAACAGGTTTATTAAGTATGCCTGCTGCCATGTTTGTTATGAGAGACAGTCCCAGTACCTTCATGCCACAGTGGGCAGCTGTAAGAGCCTCTGTAACAGTAGACATGCCTACTGCATCTCCGCCTAATATTCTTATTGCCCTTATTTCTGCTGGTGTTTCAAACTGAGGTCCAGGGCAGAAGAAGTATACGCCTTCCTGTAGATTTATTCCAATTCTATCTGCACATCTTTTAGCCAGTTCCCTCAAACTCTTCGTATACATATCAGAAACATCGAAAAACCTTTCCCCAAACTCCTCAATATTGGGTCCTCTTAATGGACTTGCACCCATTAGCTTGATGTGGTCCTTTATTATCATAATATCTCCAGGCTTATATGAAGTGTTTACTGCACCTGCAGCATTTGTAAGGATTATTGTCTTAACTCCTAACAGGTGGAGTACTCTAACCGGAATTACCAGCTCCTCAAAGTCATATCCTTCATAAAAATGAAATCTGCCTGACATACAGGCTATCTTCTTGCCATTTAATTCACCAAGAATCAGTTTTCCTGCATGGGATTTTACTGTGGATATTAGAAAATTGGGAATATCCTTGTAATCTATTACTACAGGGTTTTTGATCTCCTCAGCCAAAGGGCCCAGGGAACTTCCCAGTATTATAGCTATTTCAGGTTTAAAGTCTATTTTGTCTAATATGTAATCTGCACTTTTCCTAAAATATTCATAATCAAATTTTCGGTCCATATTTCACTATCCTTTCTATAAAATAATCACCAAACCTTCCATTATAGAATTATACCATAATACAGCCATTATACATATCATTCTCTATCAATATATTGATTTTTGAATGCACTAAACCTCTTTCATCCACATGCCTCACTTGGAGTAGATCCTATAATTAATTAGCAATAGACTTAGGATAGATACCCATTTTTATTTTAACATAAAAAAGCCCTATTGTTTTCCAATAGAGCTTTAAGATGATACAATACAATTATTGTTACTAATTATTCAAAAAAGCTTTCAGTTCAGCTATAAACTCTTTTCCCCTTTCTCCATCGTAATAGTCTGTAGGTACATCTACTAAATTAAGCTTAATCCCTGATTTATAGGCTAAATCCAGCAACTCCTCCATGAGTATTCCCCTATTCCCCATTATACTGCATGATGGGCTGTGGTTTATACCTATTAATCCTATTATTTCATAACCACTATTTAAATACTCCTTCATTATATTAACTGTATCTTTGGAAATTTCCCTGCATAGCTTTCTAAAATCTTCAGTATCGTATTCCGATTTGGTCATAGGTTTCCTTTTTAATCCCAGATACCTATACTCCGGACATGGCATCTGATGAATACCTATGCCATGATTCATTATTTCTTCAATTATATCCCTATATGGTCCCTTTGCTCTAGCCAATGGCGGAACCACTGTATTTTGGTTTAATATGCAATGTGAAATGAAAACTACTCTCTTACTTCTTTCCATTTTAAACTCCCCAAATATGTATTATTAATCTAAAAATTAACTGCTCATAGAAATTATAATATATGTAAATTCAAATGTAAAATTGATTTAATTTATAAATCGGGTAGGAGGAAAATAATTAATTTATTTTCCGACCTCCCACACCACCGTACATACCGTTCGGTATACGGCGGTTTCATAGTTTACACTCTAACATCAAGGTAATATTTAAGAAAGCTTAAAT
>DUMS01000026.1 GCA_012839745.1 Tissierellia bacterium | reverse complement strand
TGAATTTAGCGCTTTCAGAAGTTCCTCTAAATCTATACCATGAACCATTGCAGCCTCTTCCAATGATTCCATTTGGCTTGCTGGACAGCCAAGACAGCCTAGACCGTAGCTTAGCAATATATCTACTGCTTCTGGCTTGTTGCGAACGATTTCGCCAATTAAAGTGTCCTTAGTAATTTCCATTTTAAACCTCCTTAAACAATATAATAAACTGCTCTTACCATCTTACAGGGTTTTTATGGGCTATTGAAACGTTTATAATTCATTTCGTATATTTTACTAATAGCAGTCTTTGCTATTATTTATGATACCCTATACATAATAAGTATAACATAAGATTGTTATAAATAAAATGTTTTTTTATGCGTATAAAAAAAGGCAAAATGGTTATTCTTATATAAGGAGGTGAACTTATGGATAATAATAATTTTAATAATGATTTTGATAATAATGAAAGAAACAGAACCGTCAATGAAAACAGGACAAATGACTGGAGTATTGGTGAGATTTTAATTAGATTGCTGGTTACTGCAATAGTTGTTGGTATTACAGCTTTCTTCACGCCTGGATTTTCTATAAATAGTCTGTGGAGTTTAATACTCTCTGCTATAGTTATAGCTATACTGGATTATTTAATCCAGAGGTTTACAGGAGTAAATGCAACTCCTTTCGGAAGAGGAATAACAGGTTTTATTGTTTCTGCAATAATATTATATGCCACTAGATTTATAGTACCTGGATTTGAGATAACAGTCTGGGGAGCTATAATAGGAGCATTGGTAATTGGCATAGTAGATATGATAATACCGGGAAGAGCCATGTAGTTGTGACCCTCTAACTTTTTTGGTTAGAGGGTTGTATTTTTTTTGAAAATAGTATAAAATTTGTTTCAAAATACCCATATAGGGTATATTATAATAACAGGAGGGATGGTAATGAAGGTTGAAATTACAAAAAAGGCTAAAGAGGAGCTAAAAAGGGTATTGCAATTGAGAAAGGATAATAAGACACTAAGGATCTATATTGCAGCTTATGGATGAGGGGGCCCTTCATTTGGGTTGGCTCTGGATGAGCCAAAGGAAGACGATATAAAAGTTGACACTGATGGTTTTACTTTCATAATGGAAAACTATTTATCAGAAAACTTCAATGCTTTTACCATAGATTACAGTGACAATTGGCTAAGGAAGGGATTTTCAGTAATACCAGATAGAATAGTGTCTTCATGCTAGTTTTTCAAGCTAAAGAAATAATCTTTAGCTTTTTTCTTTATGATGCTATTCATGAATAGTATTATTTGTGTTAAAATAAGAATGCTAAAATAAAACCGCTTTTCCTTAGGAAGAGCATAAAGGGGTGATGATTAGTGGATTCTGGGCCTTTACCTAGTCACAGTAGTATGTATGTTGAATTAAAACTAAATACAAGGAACACTAGTCGTTACCGTCTGGTGTTCTTCTTAGGGGGGTTAATATGGATGAAAGAAGATTGGAAGAATTAATTCAGCAAAGAAACTACATTACCATTAAAAAGGAATTAGATAAGCTAAACCCGGTAGATGTGGCAGAACTATTGGAACCTTTAGAGCTTCATACTTCCCTTTTGATATTCAGAATGCTGTCTAAGGATCTGGCAGTGGAGGTATTCTCCAGTTTTTCTGTTGAAAAGCAAAGGGATATAATAGGGCTGGTTACCGATAGGGAATTGAAGAATATAGTTGAAGAATTATTTTTTGATGACATGGTTGATATAATTGAAGAGATGCCTGCAAGTCTGGTAAAGAAGATACTGTCCCATGCCAAGGAAGAGGAAAGGAACTTAATCAATCAGTTCTTAAATTACCCTCCAGATTCAGCAGGAAGCATAATGACCATAGAATATGTAGACCTGAAAAAGGGAATGACTGTAAGGGATGCCTTAAAGCATATAAAGAAAACCGGACTTGACAAGGAAACTGTGTACACCTGCTATGTTACAGATGGAAACAGGAAGCTGGAAGGCATTGTTTCCTTAAGGAAAATAGTAATAAGTGATGAAGATGAAACTATAGAAGATATAATGAATACTGATGTAATATACGTAAATACTCATGATGACCAGGAAACTGTAGCCAACGTATTCAAAAAATATGGTTTTTTAGCATTACCTGTAGTTGATAGGGAGCACAGGCTAACTGGAATTATAACAGTTGATGATATTATGGATGTAATGGAACAGGAAGCAACGGAAGACTTTCAGAGGATGGCAGCCATGTCTCCATCTGAAGAGGCATATTTGGATACAGGAATACTAACCTTAGCTAAAAATAGATTGCCATGGCTTTTAATATTGATGATTTCTGCAACATTCACAGGAAGGATTATGCTTAAATTTGAAAGCCTATTATCAAAAGTAGTTATTCTTAGTGCTTTTATTCCCATGCTTATGGACACGGGAGGAAATTCTGGAAGTCAATCCTCTACTTTGATAATAAGGGGATTAGCTACTGGAGAAGTAACTACTCATGACTGGTATAAGGTATTGTGGAAAGAGTTGAGAATTAGCATTGTAGTTGGAGCAACCCTTTCTGTTATAAACTTTCTCAGGCTTATTTATATCGAAAAGGTTACCTATATAATAGCTGTAATAATATCACTAACTACAATAGTAACAGTTATATGTGCTAAGCTGGTAGGAGGAACTTTACCTCTTTTAGCTAAAAGAATCGGATTAGATCCAGCCATAATGGCAGGTCCATTGATTACAACCATTGTAGATGCCTTAAGCTTGATGGTGTATTTTAGCATAGCATCATTACTATTAGGATTATAAAGGAGCTAGTTTAAACTAGCTCTTTTATAATTGCTACAAATCCCCTCGGAATCTATTATATTAAATTCAACAATTATGCTATATTTATCACTTATGTGACGATTTTTCATAATATGTATTAT
>DUMS01000025.1 GCA_012839745.1 Tissierellia bacterium | reverse complement strand
TTTCTTAAATATTACCTTGATGTTAGAGTGTAAACTATGAAACCGCCGTATACCGAACGGTATGTACGGTGGTGTGGGAGGTCGGAAAATAAATTAATTATTTTCCTCCTACCCGATTTAATAACAGACATTTATTATATGTTATCAGACATACCAATAAGATCGGATAATATGGTATCAGCTTAAGGAAATGTAAAAATCAAGTAGATGATGTGAAAAAACTATATGATATAATATAACCGGTATTTTATAATGAGGAGCAAATGGTTTAAGAAATGAGGTGATCAAATGAAAAAAGCAATTAATATAAAGCATACCAGGGATTGTATTATATGTGGCAAAGAGCTAATCTACTTTGATGATTATATAGAATTAGAATGCATGTATTGCCATAAAAGATATATATCTAATGTAAGCTGTATAGATGGACATTATGTTTGTGATACGTGCCATTCAGTGGATGCCATTGAATTAATAGAGAACTATTGCAGGGAAACTTCTAAAACAAATCCAATAGATATGGCTATTGAATTGATGAAAAATCCTTCAATCCATATGCACGGGCCGGAGCATCATTTTCTTGTACCAGCAGTTCTTATAACATCTTATTATAATACATTAGATAAAAAAGATGATAAAATAAAAAAACTTGCAGTGGCAAAGATGAGAGCCAAGGATGTAAAAGGTGGTTTCTGCGGATTTTATGGTGATTGTGGAGCAGCAGTAGGCACTGGTATATATGTTAGCATTATTCTAGGAGCATCTCCATTGTCAAAGGAAAGCTGGGGCCTTGCAAATCTAATGACAGGTACTTCTTTAATATCATTGGCAAGTATTGGTGGCCCAAGATGCTGTAAGAGGAACTCGTTTACTGCTATAAGAGAGGCAGCAAAATTTACAGATGAGCATTTTAATGTAAAGCTTTACGATTATGAAAACTACAGTCCTGTCTGCAGCTTCAACTTAAAAAACAGTGAGTGCTTAAAAGGAGAATGCCCTTATTATAATAAATAGCATTGGATGCGATAATACATAATAGTGAAGCATTGATTATAGCCTTAAGCTATGGATTTGGAATGCTTAATTTACATAGAATTGAGCTGGATGTATTCCATATAATGAAAGGGCAATTCATGTATATGAGAAAACAGGATTTAGGAGAGAAGGAATTAAAAGAGATGGAACCTTCTTCAATAATAAATACTATGATTTGATTACCATGGGCATATTGGAGGATGAGGAAGAAGAGATACATCCTTATTAACAAAAATCAAGCTTGAATTAGTGAATTATTCAAGCCTGACCCCAAAAAAATACTTGACTAACACCTTAGGGTTTACATTAACATGGAATCAGGAGGTGTTGGTATGCTGATAAAGGATGTTTGTCAAAAGACAGGGCTTACAAAGAAAGCCATAGAGTATTATCAGCAAAAAGGGATGATTTCTCCTAAAATTGGAGAAAACGGATACAGGTATTTCAGCCAGGAGGATGTAGAAAAGCTAAAGAGGATATCCTTACTTCGAAAATTTGATTTGAGTGCTGATGAAATAAGCAAAGTGTTGACTAGCGGTACACCAGAGGTTGTTCTACGGGAGATAATGTATCAGAAGGAAATAGAACATCAAAATGAGAAGGAAAAGCTGGAATTGCTGAAACAGCTAATTCAAGGGGAAGATATGGAAACTATTGAAAACAATCTAAACAAATTATTTGAGCAATCTACGATTAAAAAGAGGCTATTAAACCTATTTCCAGGGTATTATGGCAAGTTTATCAGCATACATTTTGGAAGGTTTTTGAATATTAAACTGGAAACGGAAGAGAAAAGAGAGGCGTATGAAACCATAATTAAATTTCTGGATGAAGTGGAATCCTTTAATATCCCCAAGGACTTGCAAAGTGTAATTGATACCTTTACGTTATCATTTAGTGATGCAGATTTACAAAACATATCAGATGCAATGAGGGATGCCGTTTGTGATTTTGAAAAATATTATGATGAAAACAAAGAAATATTGCAGCAGTATATTGAGTACAGGAAAACAGAGGAATATAAGAAATCGGATGCAGCTCGCCTGATGGAATTGTTTAGAGAGTTTTGTGAAACCAGCGGATATTATGATGTTTTTATTCCTGCCATGAGAAGATTGAGTCCGGAATATAATGATTATTACAACAAACTAATTGAAGCCAATGAGAAGTTTTTAGAAAAGCATCTGGAAGTAAAGGACTGGTATGAAAAATAGTTTGAATATGTCGAATATATTAGGTGATAAATACGGTAAAGAAGTATATTCACCTAATATATTCGACAGCAGCAAGTTCAGGATTTAATACATAAGAGCTATTTACTATTTTCAGCTTTATTTATAAGTTCCCTGATTTTTTGCAATGCTGCGTTATAGCGTAAGGATCTGAGCTTTGGAAATGCCTTCAAAATTCTCTTCTCCTGGAAATTTAACATTTTGAGAATATTGTTATGGATGAAGCTGACTTCTTCATATATATCCATGTCCTTTATTTTTTCACGTATTAGCTTTTTGTATCCATTGTCTCCGTTTATTAAATTATTCATATGATAGGAAAATTCCCTTAGCTTTTCTTCGAATTTTGAAAGCTTTGCAATAGTATAGACTGTATCAAAAAGAAATATTATGAATAAAGCCAATGATAGAATATTCAGTGTAGATTCCGGAATTCTATATGTATATGAAAGAACAACAGGATGTACAATTCTTATAAGTATAGCTGATAATGTTCCGAATACAATGGCACCTAAAAGGCAAATTCTTCCTTTGAAATTAAATCTCATATAGGAATAATCCCACCACCTTGCATGGAACAGCTTTTCCAGTGCCCAGGAAGTGAAGTATTCAAGAATGCAGGCTAATAAGGCTCCTAGTGAAAAAATGAGGGCTGTATTATTCAATTTTCCTAAAAAAATAATATCTATGATTGCGCCAAATCCATATATAGGGCAGTATGGGCCGTTTAGAAAACCCCTATTAACAAATTTTCTTTGCCCGATGGAGCATAAAATAGTTTCATATATCCATCCAATAAGACTGTATATAATAAACCATAAAAAATATGTTTTTAATATGTTCATGCTACTTCACCTCCACTTGTGATATATCTACAAAATTATATCTGAATATTTCAAAAATAGCACAGATTTTGTCTGCAATATTTACTATAATGCTTTCCTTATATCTAGGCAGTTTTAAATTTAATGGAAACATATGAGTTAAAATAATATTTGTTTCACAATCATTAATGGAGAAATCCCTTCTGGCATTTTCCAATGCAGTTTTAGCATGATGAAACCCATGTAATTTATGGCTTTTATCAGGTATATGCCAGTCATATAGAAAATAATCGTGAAGCAAGGCTCCTCGAATGAGGCTTTTCATGTCAACATTAATCTTCATCTTATACGCAAGCCATACGCTCATATAAGCAACTGAAAGCGAGTGATGGTAGCAGCTTATATTTCCATGCTGAATAAATTTTTTCTCTGATTGCATTCCTGGAGAAGAAATAATGTCATAACCATATTTAATTATTAAATCTTCAATATCTTTATAGGTTTTAAGCTTTGACATTAATGTCCCTCCAAAACTATTTTCATCGACCAATAAAATGCTCACTATCAATAATCATATCATTTATTTGGCAAAAATATCAAGATATTACTATTTTATAAAGTTCAAAGGATAATACAAATACTATTTTATTCTGGGAATTTTCGTGGTAGTATAATAATATTAAAATCATTAGTTTATGTTTAGAATAATGAGGGGTCAATATGGAGTTTAGAAAAGCAGTAGAATCTGATATAAATAGCATAATGAGAATTATTAAGCAGGCACAGGACTATTTTAAGGAACAGGGAATCAATCAGTGGCAAAACAATTACCCAAACCTTGAAACAATAAGAAATGACATATCCAAAGGCTATGGATATGTTCTCATAAATGATGGCAAAATTGTTGGAACTGTATCAGTTTCATTTGATGGGGAAAAAACCTATGAATCCATATATGATGGAAAATGGATAAGCGACCTTGAATATGCAGTCATACACAGAATGGCCGTTGATAGCAGCCTTAAAGGCTTAGGCCTAGGTTCAGTAATGATGAAATACATAGAGGAGATGTGTCATAAAAGAGGAATACACAGCATTAGAATAGATACTCATGAGGACAATAAATCCATGCAGAGGCTTATTGAAAAAAATGGATTTAAGTATTGTGGTATAATCTATTTGGCAGATAACAGCAAGCGATTAGCTTATGAAAAGCTAATCTAGCTTAGAATCAGTTTAATAAGAATTAATGGCTCTTAACGAGGAATAATAACTAATATTGAATATCAGTAGACAAGGTGAGAATATGCTAAGGATAACCAATATAAAGCTTTCCCTTGAGGAAGATGAAAGCTTACTGAAATCAAAAATAGCAAGGAAGCTAAGGATATCAGAATCTGATATACTAAGCTACAACATATTTAAGAAATCCATAGATGCACGTAAGAAAAGCGACATCCACTTTGTTTATTCAGTTGATGTTGAGCTTAAGAATGAAGACAGAATTCTTAAGCTGTTTTCAGATAAGGGTGTATCAAAGGTTAAGGATATCAAATATGAATACAAGAGAATATCCACCCATGGCATAAAAAGGCCTGTTATAGTAGGAATGGGGCCTGCTGGAATATTTGCAGGGCTAGCTTTGGCCCGCATGGGATTCAATCCCATAATACTTGAAAGAGGCAAAAGTGTAGATGAGAGGATTGCAGATGTTGAGCTTTTCTGGAAGGAAGGCAGGTTAAATACTGAATCAAATGTACAATTTGGAGAAGGAGGAGCAGGTACATTCTCTGATGGAAAACTTACCACATCAATTAATAATCCTAGAGCTAGAGTAGTATTGGAGGAGTTTGTAGAGGCAGGAGCCCCAAAGGAAATACTCTATACAAACAAGCCCCACATAGGCACTGACAAGCTAAGGGATGTAGTCAAAAACATGAGAAATACCATTATATCCCTTGGAGGAGAAGTGAGATTCAACAGCAAGGTGACAGATTTAATCATAGAAAAGGGACATATAGCTGGTGTAGAGGTAAACAATGAAGAAATAATTGAGTCTGACAGAGTAATACTTGCCTTAGGACACAGCGCCAGGGATACATTTGAAGTCCTCTACAATAGAGGAGTAAATCTGATTCAGAAGCCGTTTTCAATTGGAGTAAGGATAGAACACCATCAAAGCCTTATAAATAAAAGTCAGTATGGTAAATTTGCAGGTCACAAGAGATTAGGAGCGGCAGATTACAAGCTGTCAGCACATTTTGACAATGGAAGGTCATCCTATACCTTCTGTATGTGTCCTGGTGGTGTTGTAGTAGCTGCAGCTTCAGAAGAAGGAATGGTAGTTACCAACGGCATGAGCTACTATGCCAGGGATAAGGAAAATGCCAATGCTGCCCTTCTTGTAGGTGTAAACCCGGAGGATTTTGGAGATGACCATCCCTTGGCAGGAGTAGAATTCCAGAGGAAGTGGGAGAGGCTGGCATTTCAGTTAGGAGGGAAAAGCTACAGGGCACCAGCCCAAAGGGTAGGAGACTTTTTAGAGGATAGGCCATCAGAGGGTATTGGAGAGGTTAGCCCTACCTACAGTTTAGGGGTTACAATGACAGACCTAAGGGAGTGTCTGCCTGAATATGTAACAGATACATTAAAGCTTGCCCTTATTGCCTTCGACAGGAAGATAAAAGGGTTTGCAGATCCAGATGCAATAATGACAGGAGTAGAGACCAGAAGCTCATCGCCGGTAAGGATCCTAAGGGATGAAAGCCTTCAGTCAAATATAAAGGGATTATATCCCATAGGTGAGGGGGCTGGATATGCAGGAGGTATAATGTCTGCAGCATTGGATGGATTAAGGGTGGCAGAAGAAATATCAAAAATATATTTAGAATGAGTCTTTTAAATAAACACAAGGATAAAGCTTGCCAAAGTAAGCTATAGCCTTGTGTTTTTATTTATACGCCCTAAAAATAAACAAAATAAAAAAATGTCCATCTATTATGAGTTTGCTTTCAGAGAATACGAACAGGCAAATAAACAAGCTGGATAAGGAATTAATATGTGATGCACATAAAACAGCAACTTCAGTGGATGATAGATATAATATCACAGATAAGGAAAAGCAAAATGTAATAAAAAATTACTTTACTCCTGAAGGAGCATTAAAAACCTATCCTTCTAAGGAAAAAAGGAAAATTATCGTATTAGAAGAGATAACAAAGAATTTCAAGAGAGGAAAGATCTATTCAGAAAAAGAAGTTAATAGGGTTTTATCGAGAATATTTGAAGACTATGTGACTATAAGAAGAGCTCTTATAGAATACGGATTTTTAAAGAGAACAGATGACTGTAGTAAATATTGGGTAAAGGAGTAAAATTGAGGTTATGTTAAGGGTTTGTGGAGTCTACTAGCATTTGGAACATAAATTATGATTTGCAGGTATAGAAGTATTCAATGATTATTTGTATATTTGATATTTATTTCATCAAAATGGGAAAATGCAGGTTGCCTTTTACAGCTTTACATAAAAGATGAATATGGTAATTTAGATACTGGTACTGAATTATTTAATAGCTCTATGAAATGTATAAATCTTATTGACAAATTCACTTTAGTATATTAATATAATCAGGTATAAACTATTACAATCAAAAGATTTCAGACTTTCAGTTTAGACCAGGCCCACTGTTTTCCAACATTATACTTGCAGATGAAATAAACAGGGCAACTCCAAGAACTCAATCATCACTTCTTGAAGCCATGGAGGAAAGGCAGGTAACTGCAGATGGAGATACAAGAATGCTAAACACTCCCTTTATGGTATTGGCTACTCAAACCCAGTGGAATCCTATGGAACATTTCCTTTACCAGAAGCTCAATTGGACAGGTTTTTCATGCGCATAAAGTTGGGATATCCAACAAAAGAGGAGGAAAAGCTAATAATAAGAAACAACATATCTAATCCTCTGGATAAAATTGAACCTGTAATCTCTAAAGATGAACTTGATTATTTATTTGATAATGTATCCAATGTATCCATTGAAGAAGATGTAATGGATTATCTTGTAAACATTGTAAATGAAACTAGAAATAAAGAGAGCATTACATTAGGCATAAGCCCCAGAGGTTCAATAGCATTATTCAAAGCAAGCCAGGTATATGCTGCTATAAATGGAAGGGATTATATACTGCCAGAGGACATAAAGGAAATGGCTCCCTATGTATTAAACCATAGAATAATTGCCCGTGGCATAAAAAGCGTTGAGGATTCAATTAATTTAATAAATGAAATAATAGAAGGGGTAGAAGTACCTCTGGAAAAAATGGAACTATGATTTGGATACTTGTTGGATTAGTAACATTTACTTATATAATAAACAAGCTGGTATTATTCTATGGTCTTGAAGAAATTTACTATAATATGGAAACAGATAAAGATAAGGCAGAAATAGGAGAAGAGGTGCAAATATCCTCAATAGTTGAAAACAGGAAGTATCTTACAGTTCCGTTTATAAACATAAAGGAAACCTTTCCTAAGGGATTAAACATAACTGAATACAAGTATTCCCTATTTATATTGCCTTTTCAGAGAGTGAAGAGGAGCTATAAGGTAAAGGGAGAAAAAAGAGGACTGTTCTCCATTAATAAAGTAACACTGGAATTAGGGGATTTTATTGGATTTGAGTCCAAAACCCTCAATGTAAGGATAAACAAGGATATAATTGTATATCCTCAAAAGCTAAATTTAAATGAAAGCCTGATACCTGTTGGTTCTTTATATGGAGATATTTCTGTCCGAAGGTGGATTATAGATGATCCTCTTATAACCATTGGAATAAGGGAATATACGGGAAATGAGCCTGAAAGGTATATTCACTGGCCTTCATCATTGAAATATGGGTCATTGATGGTAAAAAACTTTGATTTTACAACAGATAACAGCGTTATGGTTTTGCTTAATGTTGAAACTATGGAACCAAGCTGGAAGCCAATAGAGGAGGATATAATAGAAAAGGCCATATCCGTTACCAAGGCAATTGTAGAGGAATTTGAAGATTCCAGAATACCCTATGGATTTGCCACTAATGCAAAGAATAGGACTTCTGAATATGAAAAGGGATATTTAGTATACCAGGGTTTAGGGCAAAACCACCTTTATAGCATTTTAGACATACTTGGCAGTATTGACTATAAAGTCGATACTTTTTTTGAAAACATCATAAGGAATACCATGAAAAGGCAGGGTAATTTTACTACAGTTGTAATGGTAATACCCAGATTGCTGGATAGATACATTGACCCAATAAATAATTTAAAGGAAGCTGTTGAAAGGGTAGTAGTCATAACTGTAGAGCCTGATTTGCTTGAAGCATTAGATGGTGACATTATCAAATATAGGAGTAGATAATATGATAGAGGTTATTCTGTTTGAGTTAATATCTATAGTTTCACTGCTGTTTTCCCTTTGGCTGTCATTCTTTGAATTTGCAGCTGGCAGCAAAGTATTTCTGGTATTTTTATGGGTAGTATTTTCGTCGTTAATATTTGCACTGATCCATATCAAATCGAGAGTATATAAAATAAGCATAATTCTAATTCTGATGCCATTGATATTCTACAGAGACATAAAGAGTATAGCATTCTTATTGCTTTTAACAATATTCGTGTACCTGTATGTAAAAAAGTCACTTCTTGAGGGAAGCCACAGCGAATATGCCTATAAGATAAAGAATACCTATGTACTGTGTTTTATATTAGGATATATAAGTGCAAAAGCTTTTGGACTAGATGGACATATAAACACTGCTCTGCCATTTTACACAATATACTTCATTTCATCACTAATACTTTTAAGGACCATAAGGCATATAGATTCCAACATGGATGTTGAAAAGATAAGGAAAAACAATATTAAATACCTCATGTTAATTGCTTTGGTAACTCCAATTTCAGCTTCTCAAGATTTGAGAAATTATATTTGGATACGCTTTAAATACCTGTTTGAAAAGCTAATGATTATAGTATTTTATCCTATGTATCTAATAGGAAAGCTATTTGATAGGGATTGGAGAAAGATAAAGGTTGGAAGTTCGCTGTTTGAAGAAGTAGGGAAGGATACAGTTTATAATTTGGAGCTTCAGGAGGCAACTGAAGAAGCAGAAATACAGGATTTTACAATTCTTAAGATAATATTTGCTTCTATACTTTTTTTAATGGTTGTATTTATAGTATACAAGCTAATAATGAAAAGCAGTACAAGGCAATATAGTGATATTAGCTATACTGAAGAGAGGGAATTCATAAGGGATACAAGCAGGAAGAAGAGAAGAAGATGGTTTTTCAGAGAAAAGTACCCTGTTGATTTAAGGGAGCAGGTAAGGTTTTTCTACAGGAAGTACCTGGAAAAATTAAAAAGGGAAAATGTCAATATATTGAAGTCTGATACATCCTTGGATGTAAATCAAAAGGCCAGGGAGATTCTTGACCACGGTATTGATGACTTGAGAAAAATCTATATAAAATGCCGCTATAGCAAAGAGGAAATAACTGAAGAAGATGTAGATAACATAAAAAATATATATCATAATCTATAGAAAGCATATACTAAAAAGGTAAATGCTATTATTTTTAGTATGTTTTTCACCTTACAAAGAAATCTAGCCGAAAGCCCATGACTTTAGTCATTGGGATGAAGGTTTATTAGATATTTAACACCTATCTAATATTATGATATATTGTAATTAGATGGGTGGTGGTTATCTAATGAATAATAAATATACACATAAAAAAGGAATTGTGTATCTAAATCAATATCATATAGTCT
>DUMS01000024.1 GCA_012839745.1 Tissierellia bacterium | reverse complement strand
ATTTAAGTGTGCCCAAAATACATGTAATTCTATCCATCTCAATCATAACACAAAAATAAGGGTAAAAATAGTAATGGAGCGGGATTTAAGAAAATCCCACCCCAAATATTGACAAAGAGCCTATATTAAAAGCTTGCAGCTATTAGCTGCAAGCTTTACTATGGTGCTCCTTCAGGGACTCGAACCCTGGACACCCTGATTAAGAGTCAGGTGCTCTACCAACTGAGCTAAAGGAGCTTGCTCAATCAACATTATTAATTATATAATGTTTGATTGAATTTGTCCATAGTTTTTTTTATTTTTTATTAAAAATTTTTGTCGAGGAAAAACAATGCTATAGTTCCCGGTCCAGAGTGAGCTCCTATTGCACATCCTATGTTGTTTATGACAAATTCCTTTGTTCCGTATTTCTCTTCAATCATATTCTTAAGCTTTACAGCATTTTCATAATCATCGCCGTGGCTTATGCCAATTACCTGGCTGCTTAAATCTGCTCCTTTAGCCCTTTCATCCATCAGTTCAAGCATCCTCTTTAAAACCTTTCCCCTTCCCCTGACCTTTTCCAGGGGTCTAAGCTTTCCTTCCTCTGTAACATCCAGTATAGGCTTAATGTTCAAAAGACCGCCCATGAAAGCCTGAGTTCTTGTAACCCTTCCTCCTCTGAATAAATACTCCAGATTATCCACTGTAAATATATGGTTTATATGCTCTATGTAGAAATCAAGCATTTTAAGTATCTCTTCCTTGTTTTTGCCTTCCTTCGCCATTTTGGCTGCTTCATATACTATAAGCCCAAATCCTAATGATGCGCTTTTGGAATCAACTATGGTTAAATCCAGATTGGGGTATTTATCCAGCAGCGAATCCCTTGTCAGTACAGCTGACTGGTAAGTGGCAGACAATCCTGATGAAAAGGCAATGTAAATTGCACTTTCTCCGTTTTTAGCTATTCTTTCAAATTCCTCCTCAAATGCTTTTGGAGGTATTTGGGCAGTTCTGTAGTGCTTTCCTGCTCTCATGTTATCATACAGGGTTTTTGGCTTAATGGTAACATTGTCCAGATACTCTTCGTCATTGTCTATAACAATAATGGGGAAAACATATATATCATATTCCTTTATTATACTTTCGGGTAAGTCACATCCGCTATCGGTAAGTATCCTTAAGGTCAATAAAATCCCTCCTGTACTTCTAAATTTTTCTATTTATCATATATATAATACCATTACATAAAAATATTTAAAACCTAATTTTAAAAATATCTGCATATATTATCCGTTTTATAAATAGATTATAGTACATAGGTTTTGAGGGGTGGTTTAATTGAAGTTCTTCTTCATAGGGAAAAAGGCTCTCTATTGGGCAATTGGCATAATACTGGTTATTATTGCTCTAGTTTTATTTCTTATTTTCATATAAATATTAAAAAATAAGCAGAATCTGTTATAGATGCTGCTTATTTTGTATCCAGCTCCAGCTTGTAGTATTTCCCAATTAATTCATCCAGCTCTTCACTGTACTTCAGTATTTTTTTTTTATCCTCTTCTTCAACAATCATCCTGTTCAGTATTGCTCTCTTTTTTTCAATTTCTTTCCTTAGTTCTTCCTTCAAATTGTCTAAGTTCATCTTTTCATTCCTTTCACGGGCTCATCTGAGACTGTACTATTCTGCAACAATTACAGTTTAAATTTTGTTATTAAAAATTACAAGCAGTTATATATTATTATAACAATTTTTTGTTACAATATTTATTACAATATTATTAAAACTCTATGGATAATCTTTTACTTTTTATAACAGCTCCTTTAATATATAATTAATTTATAACAACATATGGAGGGATATATATGTCAAAAGTCTTAACCCGTTTTTTAAACTATGTCAAAGTGGAAACCACTTCTGACGAAAATTCAAGTACAGTTCCAAGTACCGCAACTCAGCTGGAATTTGCAAGGCAACTTGCTGATGAGCTTAGAGCAATTGGACTTAAAGATGTAACAGTTGATGAAAATGGCTATGTAATGGCTACACTCCCTTCAAATATGAAAGAGGATGTGCCTACTATAGGATTCATTGCCCATATGGATACCAGCCCGGACATGTCAGGAAAAAACGTAAACCCTAAGGTAGTGGAGAATTACGACGGAAAGGACATAGTTCTGAATGAGGGAAAAAATATAGTACTATCAGTTTCAGAATTTCCAGAGCTTAAAAACTATATAGGTGAAACCATAATTACTACTGATGGAACCACATTACTGGGCGCAGATAACAAAGCAGGCATTGCTGAAATAATAACTGCAGTTGAACACTTAATAGAGAACCCTGATATTCCACACGGGACTGTAAAGATAGCCTTTACGCCTGATGAGGAAATAGGCAGGGGTGCTGACCATTTTGATGTAGAAAAGTTTGGTGCTGATTTTGCATATACGGTAGATGGAGGGCCAATGGGGGATTTGAACTATGAAAATTTCAATGCAGCATCTGCAAAAATAACCATCCAGGGGTCAAACATCCATCCAGGCTCTGCCAAGAACCTTATGGTCAATTCAATACAAATAGCCATGGAACTGCATGGAATGCTTCCTGTAAATGAAAGGCCAGAATATACAGAAATGTACGAAGGATTCTTCCACCTGACAGATTTAAACGGAACTGTGGAAAAAACCGAAATGTCATATATAATAAGGGACCATGACATGGATAAATTCAACAGCAAAAAGGAGCTGATGAAGAGAATAGTTGAGTTTTTGAACTATAAATATGGAAACATAATCACTCTGGACCTTAAGGATTCCTATTACAACATGAAGGAAAAGATAAAAGAAAGAATGGAAATCATAGAAATTGCCAAGAAAGCCATGAAAGAGGCAGGTATTACCCCTCAAGTAAGCCCTATTCGAGGAGGCACTGACGGAGCAAGGCTTTCTTACATGGGATTGTACTGCCCAAACATTTTTACAGGAGGGCATAATTTCCACGGAAAATATGAATACATTCCTTTAATAGGAATGGAAAAGGCTGTGGAGGTAATACTTAAAATAATAGAATTAAATGCTAAAGGAAATTTCTGATTATATAAACTGTTATTGGGTATAAAATTTTCACAATGCTGGTAGAATTTTGCATTACCTTAGCCAACATTAGTTTTCAATGATTTTACTCCCTCATATATAAGGCAGATTATGTACAATCTGCCTTATATATTTATATTCAAGCCTTGCAGCTATCTGATTGTGGTATTCTATATACTGTCTAATCCCCCACTTTTCAAGTACTCCCTCAGTACCAATCCACACTTCAGTCCTAACAGGTATATATTCAAATAATTCCTCAACATCCTCATTTATCATCCTTATACATCCAGCGGAAATGTACTTGCCAATGGTAAAGGGGTCGGAATTCCCATGTATTCCGTAGCCCTTATACTTATCAGTTGACAATCCCAGCCATCTTCTGCCCAGGGGGTTATTTAGATCACCGCCTCTTACGGGCTTATATTTTCCTCCCATTCCACCCCAGTAAGGGTCCACTATTTTATTTATAATAGTAAACTTATGGTCTGGCGTTGGTGAAGAATGCTTTCCCAAGGCTACCGGATATTTCCTGTATACTTCTCCGTTTTTATAAACCGTCAGTATCTTCTTCGTTTTGTTTATGACTATTATCCATTCCTTTTCATTAAACTCCTCTGGAACTATATCGCAGACCTTTTTGTTCTTTTCGGTTAACGCCTTCATTGTCATGCTGCCAACAATGCCATCTACCACAAGGTTGTTTTCAGCCTGAAATCTCAATACCTGGTTTCTGTCCTCCAGCACGGTTCCGTTGTACCCCTTAGCGATTATCTCCTTAACTATGCTGGCAATATCCTGAGCTGCTTTTCCCATCTCTTCTTCTGTATTCTCCTCTGGCATTTCTTCCACTACTGCCTCAGTTTTCACCGGTACTTCAGATCCAGTAAGCACCTTATCCTGTGATATATCATCAGAAAAAGCCCCTCTTGAAAACAGTATCATCAAGGCTATGAAAATAGCTGTTATTCTCTTTAAATATGCCATCCAAAGTCCCCCTCCCTTTTATATTCTATTCGGGAGGGAAGAAATATTTATTACAATTTGGTTAAATTTAGAAGGGCTTAACTCTCTTCGAATTTTATGCTCCTAACCAGCCTGTCCCAGGCAACACAGGTATTTTTAAATATATTCCTGGCATTTTCCAGATACTCCCCGGGATTTTTCAAAGAAGGGCTGAAATGGGTCAGCAAAAGCTGTTTTACATCACCCTTTTGTGCTAGGCTGGCTGCTTCCGAAAAGGTCATATGCTTATTTCTAACTGCCTTTTCATGGTCTTCTTCATGACCGTAGGTTCCTTCGCATATGAATATATCGCTTCCCTTAATAAAGGGTATAATGGCACCTATAGGCCTTGTATCCGTAATATAGCTTAACTTAATACCCCTTCTCTCTCCTTCCAGCACCATGCCTGGATGGTATAATATACCTTCATATGTTACAGATTTCCCGTCCTGCAATGCCTTCCACAAAAACTTTGGAACTCCGTTTGAAATTGCCTTTTCAACGCTAAACTTAGGCTTTCTGGGTACATATATGCCATATCCTATGCAGGGCACTGAATGGTCGAGTTCAATGGTGGAAATCCTTAAATCAAAATATCCACTGTCTGATACATCCTCCCTGAGCTCTGTACCTTCTTTATTAAAATATACAAAAAAATCCCTTTCTCCTGTTTCTATTATATTGAGCCCATAAGGAATGTATTGAACAGGGACAGTAAGCCCTCTGACAACAGCTTCTATCCCCTTTGGCCCCATTATTGTAATGGGGCTTTCTCTTTCGCTGTTTGCAATAGTTGAAAGAAGCCCAGGAAGACCCAGAACATGGTCTCCGTGTTCATGGGTAATGAGTATAATATCTATGGACTTAAATCCCCATTTAAGCATTCTCATTGAAACCTGGGTGCCTTCTCCGCAGTCTATAAGTATCTTTCTGCCCTTATAGCTTATCAATGCAGACGATAAAAACCTATCAGGCATTGGCATATTGCCTCCAGTACCCAGTAATGCTATATCAATCATATAATATCCTCCTTTATAAAACTTCCATTTATAGCGTGATATTTCTATCACCAATTAGACAAGTCCTTAATATTATGTACTAGGAGGAGGTGAGACGAGCTGTGGAATTGGAGGACAACTTTTCAAAGAAGCTTTTCCCCGATAATATTATACCTGAACAAAAGGATATAATACCAGAAACAATGAACATTATTCCTGATTTTGACAGGGACAAGAAGAAAGAAAAGGATAAAAAACCAGTGGTTCAAAGCCATGTCCATGAGTTCTCGGGAAGCACCAGAATTGCCGGACCAAATAACAGCGAGCACAACCACCGCTTTGCAGGAGTTACAAGCGGAGCTATTCCTCTGCCAGGTGGTAACCACATGCATGTAATATTTGCAAATACAGACTTTGCTATAAGCCATATCCATGAAATAGCAGTTGAGACAGGCCCTGCCATTGATGTGGGAGGTGACAAGCATGTCCACATGGCAGTAGGATCCACCACTGTAGATGCCGGGCACTTCCATGAATTTATTGTTGCAACACTTATTGAAGACCCCATAGATTAATGTATCCCCGTTAGCAATGCGTTTCCTAACGCTTGAACCATAAAGAGGGAGATGAGCTAAAAAGCCAATCTCCCTATATACATATAATGTCTATTCGCCAGTATATTACATAAGTTTTTCAAAACTACACATTTGACTAAAATAACTTTATGTGCTATTATCTTTATTAAGAAAAGGAGTGGACTTAAAGTGGATGATTCCCCTTACCCTAGTCTTTACTTTACAACAATTCCAAATGAATATCTAGATTTTTATCTAATCGAATAGAAAGGATGCACAGCAATGGCATTTATGCAATTGCCTTTGTTGTTGTGTCCTTTTTTTGACCCATATTTTATTACTTAATTTAGGAGGTTGTTTAATTTGTCAGATGTTTCTGCGGGGTGGCAGCTGCTGCTGCAGCTGGTTCTCATTTTTATCAACGCTATTTTTGCTTGTGCTGAAATTGCAGTATTATCTTCAAATGAAAACAGGCTTGAATCCATGAAGAAAAACGGTAATAAAAGAGCTGAAAGGATTTTGTATTTAATGGAAGAGCCCTCACGTTTCCTGTCTACCATACAGGTAGGCATTACCTTTGCCGGTTTCCTGGCAAGCGCCTTTGCAGCAGATAATTTTTCAGACACATTGGTGGATCTTGTTTTGGGCCTTGGAGTTAGCATAAATCCTTCTACACTTGATACACTGGCTGTTATACTGATTACCATTATATTGTCCTATTTCACTCTGATATTTGGAGAGCTGGTTCCAAAGAGGATTGCAATGAAAAATCCTGAAAAGGTTTCATTGATGATATCAGGACTTGTTTCCTTCTCATCCAAAATATTCTATCCTCTTGTATATTTGCTTACAAAATCCACAAATGGAGTTCTGCGTATCATTGGAATAGACCCTCATTCCGATGAAAACAGCGTTACTGAAGAGGACATTAGAATGATGGTTGATCAGGGAAGTCAGAAGGGTTGCATAAATCCAAGCGAACAGGAAATGATTCACAATATATTTGAATTTGACAATAAATATGCTGCAGATGTAATGACCCATAGAACCGAGGTAAGCCTGTTGTGGCTGGAGGAAAGTGAGGAAGACTGGGAAAAGACAATATTTGAAAGCAGACACACCTATTATCCCGTTTGCCATGAAAGCACCGATAACGTAGTGGGAGTCCTTAATACGAAGGATTACTTCAGGCTCAAGGAAAAGACAAGAGATAATATTTTAGACAAAGCAGTACGTCCTGCATACTTTGTGCCTGAAACCGTAAGGACTGATATACTTTTCCATAATATGAAAAAGAGCCGAAACCATTTTGCCATAGTGCTGGATGATTATGGCGGAATGGCAGGAATAATAACCATCAACGACTTACTGGAACAGCTGGTGGGAAATCTGGATGATGACTTATCAGTTCCAGTGGAGCCGCCAATGATAGAGAGAATTGATTCAAGAACATGGAAAATTCAAGGCCACACTCCTTTGGAGATGGTTGCTGAACAGCTGAATATTGAGCTTCCAGATATAGACGAATATGATACATTTGGAGGGTTTGTATTTGGTATGCTGGGTACCATACCTGCTGATGGCAGTACGCCGGAGCTGGATGTTTTAAATCTCCATATTAAGGTTACATCCGTAAAGGACCATAGGATGGAAAGAGCTGTAGTATATGTTAAACAGGAAATGGCAGAAGAATTAACTGAAAAAGAGTAGGAATAATTCCTACTCTTTTTAGATGGAGCCAATAAAGGGAATCGAACCCTTGACCTGCAGTTTACGAGACTGCTGCTCTACCGACTGAGCTATATTGGCCTGATATATGATATTCTTAAGTATATATAATTTTATCATATCTTTGGAATATTTTCAATTCATTCAACTGGTTTATAGAACTGGAGATTAAAAATGCTTAAGGAAGCAACCTGTAGTCGCTTCCTTAAACAGCATAACTCTATTCTCCTGCAATGGCTAATTTCCTTATCAATATAGATGGCGAACCTACCCCATTTGATGAGAATCTGAAATCACTGCCTATTTCCTCAATATCCTTTAATGTTTCAAAAAAGTTTCCTGCAATGGTTATAAGGTTTACCGGCCTTGATATTTTGCCATTTTCAATTAAGTATCCCTGAGCTGACAGGGAATAATCTCCGGATACCGGATTCAATCCTGAATGCAATCCCTGTACATCTGTAATCATAACTCCATTGCCCATTAACTCCAGCAATTCATTCAAGGATTTTTCTCCCTTTTGTACATACAGGTTGGTTACGGAAGTTGTTACATTGGATTTATATGAATTCCTAAATCCGTTGCCTGTGGATTCCACACCGTCCTTTAGTGCAGTTTTCCAGTTGTACAGATAGGTTGTAAGCACTCCCCTGTCTATTATTTTCTTTACTCTTGTAGCTGTGCCTTCTCCATCAAAACTGCATACATTAAATCCTTCCTCTATGAATGGGTCATCTACCAGTGTAAACTTGCTATTGGCAACTTCCTCTCCTATTTTACCCTTAAGTAAGGACAGCCCCTTTTGTACGCTATCTGCATACAGCACAGAACTGAAGGCTTCCAGTATGTCTGCAAATGTGTCATTTCTGATTATTACCGGATAATTCCCAGATTTTACAGGCCTTGCCCCCAATTGCGATATGGCATCATCTACTGCTTCCTTTGCCATAGCCTTGTAGTCCAGGGCTGAAAAGTCCTTAACAATTCTATAGCTTATTCCGGTTTTGGTATCCTCTTCCTCTCTTGCCACAACCATTAAGTACGAAATTGCCAGGTTCATGCTGTCGTTAAGATCTAATCCTTTTGTATTGAAAAGATGTCTGCTTTTTTCCATTTCTTGATACATGCAGTAGCTTATGGATACAATCCTAGGATCTAACCTATAGGCTTCCTTTTCTAATGATTTGACAAAATCTATCTTTTTCTCCAATGGCGTTTCCTTAAGCTTGGGATTGAAATTGTTTAATTCCTTGTAGCTCCCTGAGCCTTCATATATAATTTCCCTGTCCAATGAGTCAATATATTTTCCGTTTTCATAAGCCTCTTCAATAAGCATGTCAATGGAGGATTCATCAAGCTTTTCAGTGTAGGAGTAACCCATTTTGCCATTGGAGATTCCTCTTAAGGATAATCCTTCCGTTTCAGATATATTGTATCTATCTATCTCTCCATTGTACACTGCTATTTCTATTGTCTTATCCCGCTCAATATAGGTTTCCATATCTTCAAATTTACCTTTTCCAGCTGCAAAAATTTTTTCGGATAATTCCTTGTATGCCACTCTATTCATCCCCCTTTCTTCCACCAACAGTCAAGGCTTTGACTCTTATTGTTGGCTGCCCAACATTGGTTGGAACTGACCCGCTTAGTGAACCGCACATTCCCTGTCCAAAGCTTTGGTTGTTGCCTACCATATCTATGTTTTCCAGTACCTTGGCTCCGGTTCCTATAAGGGTTGCACCTCTTACAGGCTTGGTAATTTTTCCGTTTTCTATTAGATATCCTTCCATTACTGCAAAGTTGAAGTCGCCTGTGGCAGGATTTACACTTCCTCCTCCCAGCTTTTTGGCAAACAGCCCTCTTTCTGTATTGGATATTATCTCCTCAAAGGTTGAATTTCCATTGGCAATGAATGTGTTGTTCATTCTTGATGTTGGGGCAAATTTATAGGATTGCCTTCTTCCTGAGCCTGTGGATTTCATGCCCATCCTTCTGCCATTCAGTTTATCTACTAAATAGGATTTAAGGATACCGTTTTCTATAAGCACATTTCTCTGGGTTGGTGTTCCCTCGTCATCTACATTTAATGAACCCCATTCATTTGGCAATGTACCGTCATCTATAGCTGTAACTACAGGAGATGCTATTTGCTGGCCCAGCTTTCCGCTGAATACCGAGTTCCCCTTTGCCACAGAAGTTGCCTCCAATGAATGGCCACATGCCTCATGGAAAAGCACTCCTCCAAATTCATTGTGAATTACCACCGGCATGACTCCGCTTGGGCAGTAGTCTGCCATAATCATGGTTTTAGCAATTCTCGATGCTTCCTTTCCTACCTCTGCCACATCTATAGCATCAAAGAATTCAAAGCCCATAAATGCACCTGGGCCATAGAATCCCACCTGCATTTCCCCATCCTTTGATGCTACAGACTGAACGCTGAATCTGGTCCTTATCCTCCTGTCCTCAACTATTAGCCCCTCACTGTTGGCTATCAGTACATTCTGCTCCTCATCAAAGTAGTTGGCTGTAACCTGAGTAATAAGGGGATCATAGTTTTTGGCACTTTCATATCCTCTTTTTAACAGCTCTACCTTTCTTCTCTTCTCTACAGTATTTGGTATTATCTTTATAGTATGTATATTGTTAATATCTGCCTTCATCATATTCAAAACTATATCCTCTTTTTTGGATTTAGCAGCCAGTGCCACTTCCTTTGCTACCTTAATCAGGTTTTCCTCGCTGGAATCATTGGTATATCCATAGGCACTGTTAAGCCCGTCAAAAACCCTTATTCCTACTCCATAATCCCTTCCGGATAAGCTGTTTTCAATATATCCTCCAACCATTCTTATATTTGTATTATATCTGTCTTCCACAAATATTTCAGCAAAGTCTCCCCCAGTACTAAGAGCAGCATAAAGCACATTTTCTATTACTTTTTTACTTAGCAAGAAATTACCCCCTTTATTTTGGACTTTATATATATTATACATTATTTCGATACTGAAAACACTATTTTCTCTTATCTGTTAGACTAATTCTCAAAAAATATCTGACTTTTCCGTATTAAAGTGATATAGTAGTAATAATATAATAAAAAATCGTTGATAGGGAATAGTAATTCTATGTTAAGTCATAGAGAGTCAGTGATGGTGGAAATCTGATACGATACATAGAATGAATGGGCCCTTGAGAAGCAGTGTGAAATGAATTTTCAGATTAGCACTGCCGTAAGCCACACGTTATAGGGGATAGGGTATGTCAGTACCCGAAGAGAGGTGTGTTTTACACAATTTAGGTGGTACCGCGGATATTAATCCGTCCTATTATTAGGACGGATTTTTTTATTACAAAGAAATCTAGCCGAAAGCCCATGACTTTAGTCATTGGGATGAAGGCTTATTAGATATTTAACACCTATCTAATATTATGATATATTGTAATTAGATGGGTGGTGGTTATCTAATGAATAAT
>DUMS01000023.1 GCA_012839745.1 Tissierellia bacterium | reverse complement strand
GGGTTTTTGCATCAATTTGATGCAAAAACCCCCGTCCCCATTGCACTTGATTATTTCATTATGTTTAATACTCTTATGTATCTGTTTGCTTCCCTTAATATATGGTCAGCCAGTAATGGATATGCCATTACCTTTATTTGACAATTTATTAACCCTTCTGTTCCCTGACGTTTGAAATCCCTTATTTCAGTTGTAGCCTCTAAAGCCTTTTTTGTTATTTCCGGGATATTCTTAGGTTCAGCTTTCTTGGTCTTTTCTATAAGCTTTTCAAAGGTTCCCACAAATCCATTTGCAGTATTAAACAGCTCCACTTCTGTAGGGTCTAAAAGTCCCCTTACAAACTCAGCATGCTCTTTCATTATGGTATCCCAGAATATCTGATTTTCCAGTACATCCTTTACAGGCATTTCTCTCTTCTGAATGGACTCAAGGGCCATTAGGTAGTATCTGGCTTCCCTTAGAATGTGGTCTATAAGCAATGAATACAGATTTGCAAACATCTTACATTTTAGCAGTTTATTCAATATCTTTTCCTTGTATTTAATTACCTCTTTAACCAGATTAATAGCCCTTTCATTTAAATTCTCCAGCTTCTTTTCCAATCCTTCTGTATGTATGAAGGCAGAATTTGAAACAAGTTCCAGTTCAGACTTGGTTATGTTCTTATCTATGCATATTCCAGTAAGATTTTCAGTTATCCTTTCGGATTCAAGGGTAAAGGGCGTTACAATTTCATTGGAGTTTAGAACAGGCTTGCTTACAGCACCTTCTGCCAATCCAACAGTTTCCTCAAGAATATCCTCAAAGGATTCCTTTAGATTTTCCCCTTCAAGTATTAATGAACTGTCTATTATCAATAGGCCTGATTCTATAAATATCATGTGCTCTTTCATAATTCGAGCAAAGAACAGATTATGCTCTAATGACAGCTGGATGAATTCTCTTCTTGAAAGCATAAAATTTCCCCCTTTACATGATGTTAGCATTCTTTCAGAAATTCATTTAATATTCTTATATACCTATTGGCTTCTCTCAACAGGTGGTCAGTCAATAGAGGGTTTATCAGTGATTTTATTTCACAGGCTAATATTCCCTTTACGGCACTGGTGTTAAACTCCTTCATGCCTTCAGTAGCCTTCAGGTTTCCCCTGGATATTTCACATGCTTTATCCTTATCTGCTTCCCTGGTCTTTTTCAGAAGTTCTTCAAAGGTTTTTGCAAGTTCATGGGCAGTTTTAATCAGGTCTTCTTCTGATGGGTCTAAAAGCCCCAGGGTAAATAGGGCATGTTCTTCCATAATATAATTCCAGAATACCTCTCTTTTTAAAATATCCTCCTCTGTTATATTTTTATCCTGAATATCCAGAAGAAGTTTAAGGTAGAACTTGGCTTCTTCCAGAATATGCTCCAGCATTTCCGGATACATGAATATTGCAAGTTCACATTTTAATACTTCATCTATTACTTTTTCCTTAAACTTGATTACGTCCATAAGAAGGTTGATTATCCTTCTGTTCAGGTCATAGACATATCCTTCAAAGTTATAGAAATGGTCTTCTTTTTCTATTGTAAGGTCTAATGTGGATTTGGTAAGCTCCTTGTCAATACAGATTCCATAAAGATCCTCTACCTTCTTTTCTGCATCCAGGGTATACTTGGTTACAAATTCACCTGAATCCAGGGATTCTTTTGATAAATTGCCCTTGGATATGCTTAATACTTCCATTAGTAATTCTTCTAAGGACCTTTTAAGGGTGTCTGCTTCCAATATGTAATCGCTGTTTATTATTGGTAGGGCAATTGCCATAAATATAAGGTGCTCTTTCATTATACGTCCAAAAAACAGATTAAGCTCTAAAGAAAATCTTATGAACTCCTTTCCCTTCAATACAAAATCCTCCTTTATAATTTTCTATTAAAGTTTATTTAACTTAATATTCATTTATTACAGTAAAAAGGAAATATTCATACTATAAGCAGGTAATGGCAAAGTTAAATGGAAATGCAGGTTAATTATCTAAAATATTATTTTTAATATTTTATTGACTTTAGAATACTTTATGTTATGATTAGAGTATACAAGTTAATAGGAGTAGCTCATATAAGTTCCATAATATGGTTGGAACGTCTCTACTAAATGACCGTAAATCATTTAACTATGAGCGGAAGTGTACCTAGGGTTCCGGGGAGTAATCCTGTCTGGTCCGAGCGGTACAGG
>DUMS01000022.1 GCA_012839745.1 Tissierellia bacterium | reverse complement strand
GGGTTTTTGCATCAATTTGATGCAAAAACCCCCGTCCCCCTTGCACTACGAATATTCAAAATATGGCCAAAATTTGATATAATTTTGATTCCTCACCTATCTGGAGTGATTGGAATGTTAAACATCAAAAATTTATTAAACCTGTATAATTATTTTGACAGCGTAATAATAACAGATCATAAAGGCGTTATACAATATTATATGAATATGAGGACAGATGTATTTGACCTTAAAAGGGATGATATAATAGGAAAGACAATATTGGAAATTCATCCCTATTTAACTGAAGATACAAGCAGCATAATGAGAGTGTTAAAGACTGGAAAGCCCATATATGATCAGGTGGAGTATCTTACTACAAAGGATGGGCAGCAGGTAACTAATCTATATAGCACCCTTCCAATTATAAAAAATGGTAAAATTGTAGGCGCCATTGATTTGGCAAGGTGTATAAATGAGAATGAACGCCAAAGCATTGTATTATCGGCAAACAGTAATGGTGATAATACTGAGCTATATTGCATAGATGATATAATTACCAACTCAAGCTCTATGAAATCAATTAAGTCATTAATAATGAAGGTTGCGAATACTGACTCTCCTGTTATGATTTATGGAGAGACTGGCACTGGTAAGGAATTAGTGGCACAGGCTATTCATACTTATAGCTATAGAAGCAACAAAAGATTCATATCCCAGAATTGTGCTGCCATTCCCTATGATTTACTGGAAAGCATTTTGTTTGGAAGTGTTAAAGGAAGCTATACAGGTGCTGAAAATAGAATGGGATTATTCGAGGTTGCCAATGGAGGTACATTGTTATTAGACGAAATTAACTCTATGGATTTAAGAATGCAGTCTAAGATACTGAAAGCCATTGAGGAAAAGAAGATAACCAGAGTGGGAGGTACAGAGCCTATTCATGTGGATGTAAGAATAATTACTGCATTGAATGAACCTCCTCTGGAATGCTTGAAGAAGAACTTAATAAGGGAGGATCTGTTTTATAGATTAAATGTAGTAGAAATAGATATACCTCCGTTAAGGGAGAGGGTAGCAGATATACTGTATTTGACGGAATATTTCATTTCCCAATATAACAAGAAGATGAATAAACGCGTTGTGGGGGTAAGCGATGATGTAAAGGAGATATTTCTAAATTATGATTGGCCTGGTAATGTGAGGGAGCTTAAGAATGTTATAGAAGGAGCATTTAATATATTAAGCTCTCGCTTTATTGAAGTAAAGGATTTGCCAAATTATCTGGTAAGTAGGGTTATTAATGGGATGGTAAAAAAAGATCCTAAAGAAGAGAGTTTATCATTGGATGAAAAAATTGCAAGGTATGAAAAGCAATTGCTGATTGAAGCTTTGAAGTCAACACATACTTATGCTGAAGCTGCCAGAAAGTTAGGGATTTCCAAGCAATCGTTGAATTATAAATTACAGAAGTATAATTTAAAATAAAGTAATACGTGGACAAAAAATTTTTACCTTTGTAAAAAATTTTTGTCCTTAATTTTTTCAATATTCTAACAAATGGTAAAGGAAATTTTACTATTAACTGATATGCAATTCTGGAATGTGAAAAAATAGCCATTACAAATTGGCATGCATATTGCTTTGTATATTAGTAAATAAAATTTATAAAGGTAAGGGGGAATCAAAATGTCACACTATGGTATTTTGAGTCTAATACCACCTATATTAGCCGTTATTTTAGCTTTAAAGACAAAGCAAACGCTATTATCATTATTCTTTGGAGTATGGCTTGGCTCTACTATTATTAATGGCTATAACCCTTTAGTAGGTTTTGTAAAAGTTGTTTCAGATTATATGATTCCTGCTATAGGTAATAGCTATAATGCTGGTATGCTTATATTAGTTACTTTAGCAGGAGGCTTTGTATACATGCTGAGAATAACTGGAGCAGCTGAAGCTTTTGCCAAAGTTGTAACAAAGAAAATCAATAATGCAAAAAAAGGGCAGATAGTTACCTGGGCATCAGCTTTCTTGTTCTCATATACAGAGCCATGCTTAATACTAGGAACAATTATGAGGCCAATTACTGATAGAGTCAGGATTTCAAGAGCTAAATTATCATATATTTTAGATTCCATGGGGTGTAATCTAGCTTCATTTTCACCAATAAGCAGCTATGGTCCATTTATAACTGGATTAATAGCAACTCAGCTTGCAGCAGCAAATATTACTGCAAATGAATGGGGATTGTATTTTCAGATGTTTCCATTTAATTTGTATGGAATCTTTGCAATGTTAACAGTATTAATAGTTGCTATAACTGGCTTAGACATTGGACCAATGTATATAGAAGAAAAAAGAGCGAGAGAAACAGGTAAGCTTTTGGCTGATGGAGTAGAGCCTTTAGTTCCAGAGACCCAGATTAAGTTTCCAGAAGGATATAAACTTACAATAAAGAATTTTATTATTCCAATGGTATTTTTATTTGCTGGTATTTTTGCTACAATATTCTGGAGTGGAGATATTGTAACTAACGGTTTTAGAGGCGCATTTATAAATGGAAATATAACATTGGCCATTTCAGTTGGATTTTTAACCGGTGGTATTGCTGCGGCTATAGTCGGAATATCTACAGGTTTGTTTAAGTTTACTGAAGCATTTAACAGCTTTGTTAAAGGCATGGAAGATCTGATAATGGTACCTTTCATATTGGTATTAGCCTGGTCTATGGGTGGAATAACTGGTGCCATGGGTGTGGGTAATTTCCTATCTGAAGTAGTTCAAAATTACCTTACTGGAGGGTTAGTACCAGCTTTAGTATTCTTGTTTGGAGCAATGATTTCCTTTGCTACAGGAAGTTCATGGGGAGTTTGGTCCATTATGATGCCAATAGCAATTCCAATGGCAATTAACTTCAATATACCTATACCATACATAGTTGGGGCAGTAATAGGTGGAGGTTTATTTGGAGACCAATGTTCACCCATATCAGATACTACAATAATGTCTTCCACAGGAGCTTCATGTAACCACATTGTTCATGTATCAACTCAATTACCATATGGCATTACTGTAGGTGTGGCTGCATTTTTAGGGTTCCTGTTTGGAGGGCTAACTGGGCAGTATTATTTAAGTTTATTAGTCACAGCCATAGTTTTAGGAGCTTTATTGGTAGTATTAAATAAGTATTCCTCAAAGAAGGAATATAAGGCAGAAATATAATAACTAGAGAGGTGATATTATGAAAAAAGTTGATATGATTGTCAAAGCACCCCATTTTTATACTATGGAAGGAGAAGGAGTAGGGTATAAGACTAACGTTGCAATGGTAGTTGATGGAGGAAAGATAATTGCCCTGGAGGATGTAAATGAGGTGAATAAGGAGTATGTTGCTGAAGAGCTTATAGAGTTAGACCATCATGCTATATTCCCAGGGTTTATAGATGCCCATATGCACACAGGGCTGGCCATTATGAGAGGATTGGCACAGGACACCAACAACTGGATGATGTATGGACTTCAGCCCTTTGACAATGCAGTGAGAAAGGAAGAAAAGGATGCAGGAAGCCGCTTGGCAATTATTGAGGCTATAAAATCCGGAACTACTACCTTTGGAGACTATGAAACAAATATGGATTCAGTATGTGAGTTCATACACAAGGTAGGAGTAAGGGGCAATATTACCTATACCATAAGGGAGGCAGTAAGGAGAGTATATAATCCTGGAGAGCTATATGAATTTGATGAAGCTCTAGGGGAGAAGTCCTTCAATGAAAACATAAGGCTGTACGACAAATGGCATAATAAGGATAATGGCCGCATAAAAATACTTTTCGGGCCACAGGGGGCAGACTTTGTAGGCAAGGAACTGCTTTTGAGGATACAGAGGGCTGCCAAGGAGAGAAATACAAAGATACACATGCATACTCAACAAGGGGACAGGGAGACTTATCAGATTGTAAAGAGATACAACAAGAGGCCAATTCAATGGCTAAAGGAAATAGGATACCTGGATGAGACTCTCATAGCAGTACATCTTACTGATGCCAATGAGGATGAGGCAAGGATAGTTGCTGAAAGCGGTGCATCCATGATTGTATGCCCAGGCTCCATTGGAATTATAGATGGCATAGTATGTCCATCTGTGGCATTTCAGGAAGCAGGAGGAAATGTAGCCTTAGGTTCAGACCAGGCACCAGGAAACAACTGCCATAACATTATAAATGAGATGAAACTTATTGCTCTGTTTAATAAGATTAAATATCAGAATCCGGAAGTAATGCCTGCATGGCGTGCACTGAGGATGGCTACCATTGAAGGTGCAAGGGCAATTGGTTTGGGAGATATGGTAGGCTCACTTGAAGTAGGAAAAAGAGCAGACTTTATAGCCATAGACCTGAATAAGCCTACAATGCTTCCATTATATACCTACCCAATGAGAAATATAGTTCCAAACCTTGTGTATAGCGCAAGGGGAGATGAAGTATGCCTGTCAGTAGTAGACGGCAGGGTAATATATAGAGATGGTAAGATACTTACAATAGATGAGGAAGAATATATTAAGGAAGTAAATAGGTACCCTGAGGGAATAGGAGAAAGAGCAAGCAAGGAGTTCTTCGAAATAAACGGCACCAACGCACAGTTTATGTGTGAGGATAGACTATAGTGCAACGTGCAAGGGGGACGGGGGTTTTTGCATCAATTTGATGCAAAAACCCC